>JAFZQQ010000068.1 GCA_017620315.1 Oscillospiraceae bacterium
AAGCTCAATTCAAGCTCGGTCAGCACCGGCAGCCACAGCATGTCGGTCCCGACGAGCGGCATGCACGCGGTCCCCGGAATGGACGAGTATCAGGAATATGTCCGTATGGGCAATGAGATCAAGGAGGCGCTGACGCAGCCGCGTCAGGAGCCGTCTCAGCAGCCGCGTGAGGAAGCGCAGGTTCCGCCGCCTGCCGCCGCGCCGAAGACTCCTGTAAAATGCCCGTATTGCGGCGCGACGACCGTTCCCGACGGAAAAGGCTGCTGTGAATACTGCGGCAGCCGGATCAGAAGCTGAGAAAAACGTGCAAAAGCGCCTGATCTCATGAGAGGTCAAGCGCTTTTTGCAAATGGATTCTGTTATTGTCGGGGAGGCTGGAAAAATGTCCCAAAATAGAGCGGAGGCACTGCTGGCGGCGGTCATAATCGCACGCGCGACCTCGCTGCTCATCATAAAAACCAGCCTCGGCGGCATTGCGACGTTCAATCTGATGGCGCTGCGTTTCGGCATAGCGTTTATCTGTCTGCTGCCGTTTGCGCGGCGAGAGCTGAACGGCCTGCGCGGAAGCGTCCTTCTGCGCGGCGCCTTGCTCGGCGTCGTGTTTTTCGCCTTCATTGCCGTTGAGCTGCTGGGGCTTCGCATGACGGATTCCTCGGCGCTGGTCGCTTTTCTGGAAAACACGTCTATCGTGCTGGTGCCGCTGGCGGAAGCGCTGCTGCGCCGCCGCCTCCCGCATCGAAAAAAACTGCTTTGCGCCGCGCTTGCGCTGCTGGGCGTGGGCTTTCTGCTTCTGCGCGGAGGGCGGTTCGAGCTGTCGGAGGGCGCGGCTGTGTGCATGGCCGCAGCGCTTTTGTATACCGCCTATATCATTATAACGGACAGGCTTTCGCACCGCGACGACCCGCTGCTGCTGGGGCTTGTCGCCGTCGGAACGGTGGGAGCTTTGTCCGTCGCGGCAAGCGTTCTGCTGGAAGCGCCGCGTATGCCGGGGACGACGCGCGAATGGGTGGGCATCCTGCTCCTCGCAGTCGTTTGCAGCAGCATCGGAACGGCGCTTCAGCCCCTTGCGCAGCGATACGTTCCGAGCGAAAAGACCTGCGTATTTTGCGCGCTCAATCCACTCGCGACCTGCGTGATGGGCTGGCTTTTCCTGAATGAGTGGCAGGGCGTGACCGGCGTTGCCGGCGCGGCGCTGATCCTGCTGAGCATCGTGCTTTCACGCGAAACGCCGCCGGAGAATACGAATTAACGGCGCCGCTTTTCGATACAGCTTGTGAACCGTTCCAAAATCTCCAGCAAGTCCGGGGTCAAGCGCCTTCGACACTCGGCTTTCAGCTCCTCAGACACGCCGTAGAAGCCCTCGGCAATGGCTCCGGCCATACATGCGATGGTGTCCGAATCGCCGCCGAGCGAGACAGCCGTGCGGATGACGTCCTCAAAGTCCGTGCCTTCAAGAAAAGCCGTTATCGCCTCCGGTACGCTGCCCTGACAGGTCTCGTCCATGCGGTAACCCGGCCTGATCTCGTCGCAGGTGCGGCTGAGGTCGTAGCCAAACTCGCTGACGACATAGCTCCTGATCTCCTCTTTGCCGTGCCCGGTGCGGGCGAGAAAGATAGCGGACGCCACCGCTTCCGCGCCTTTATATCCCTCAGGATGGTTATGAGATACGCAGGCGCTCAGGCGCGCGGCATGGCGTACGGCAGAGATGTCGTTATAGAACCACGCGACCGGGGACACACGCATACCGCTGCCGTTGCCGTAGCTGTTGTAGGGCTCCGGGTCGTCAACCATGATCCAATAGGCGAAGCGGCCGCCGTAGCCGCAGTCGGGATAGCGCCTCCCGATCTCCGGCATCACGCGGAAAAGACTGCCTGTGATGGCGGCGTCGTCCGCGTCCGGGTCCGCCTGCATGAAGGCCTCCGCCACAGCGAGCGTCATCACGCTGTCGTCGGTGAAGGATGAGCTTTCGGAAAACAGCGGAAAATCCTTCGCCTTGTAGTTGTTGCTGTTGAATTCATATGGGCTGCCGATCATGTCGCCCAAGATCGCTCCATACATAAGTATTCCCCCTTTGTTATATTCCTTGCCAAACCTGTTGTTCCCATTCCCGATACGGCGGCGCAGAGGCGAGCTTTTTCCGGACCTCTTTCCGTCCCGCTGATTGCCGTCTCAAGGCCTTTTCGATGGATTTCACGCATCGTCGCCTTCTTCGGGACGATTGCATTGTCCGCTTTTTTGCGTCCCATTGAACGGACTTAAAGCTGCCGCTTCGCACGACCGTTTTCCGCGCTTGGAAATCGTGCCGCGACATGATATAATGGCAAAACAGCAGATGGCTTACAGTGACCGTCTTCTCCCCCTCGGGCGGCGGGAGAAGCTGAGAAAGGAGCCGATATGTACAAAAATGGCTGTGTGACACTGGATAATACAGAAATGTACTACGCTTCCTTCGGAAGCGGCGACAAGAAGCTCGTCGTGCTGCCGGGTCTTTCTGACGGCCTTGCGACCGTGAAGGGAAAGGCGAGAATGCTTTCGATGCCGTACAGTAAATACCTTGGGGACTATACCGTTTATATGTTCAGCAGAAAGAACGATATGCCCGAGGGCTATTCCATCAAAGACATGGCGGATGATCAGGTGCGGGCCATGAAGAGCATCGGCATCGACAGGGCGTATCTGCTCGGCGTCTCTCAGGGCGGCATGATCGCCCAGTGCATTGCCGCGTATTATCCCGAGACGGTGAGCAAGCTGATACTTGCGGTCACGGCGCCGGGCGTGAACGCCGTTGTTGAGAAGGCGGTTTCCGGCTGGATAGGCATGGCGGAGAAAGGAGAACATACGGCGCTGATGGTCGACACTGCCGAGAGAATGTACTCTGAGGGGTATCTTAGGAAATACAGGAGGGTCTTTCCCCTGCTTGCCAAATTCACAAAACCGTCAAGCTATGACCGCTTTTTGAAAAACACCCGCGCGATTTTGAACTTTGATCTGCGCGGCGAATTGTCGAAGATAAGCTGCCCGACGCTCATAATTGCGGGAAGCGACGATCGTACCGTAGGGAACGACGCCGCTTCCGAATTGAACGCGGGTATATCCCGCAGCGAACTGCTTGTATACAAGGGCCTTGGGCATGGAGCCTTTGAGGAAGCAAAGGATTTTTACGACAGGGTCTTTGGCTTTTGCGGCCGGGAAACAGATATATGAAACTCCGCGCCCAAAACGGCCGACCGTCTGACAGAGGGGTCGGCCGCCGGCATGCCGTAAGATGCGCAGGGGGTACGGAGGATCGAACATATCGCAGTCAGCGCGGCTCCGTCGGTCTGAGCGCTGCCGCAAACACCTTCAGGGAATCCGTCAGCCGCTGGTGGCGGATTCCGGTCGCGTCAAAACGGACTGTGCGGAAAGCAAGCTGCATCACCGGGCCGGCCCCAAACGCGCAAATGAGCGTTCCAATACCCACGGGGCCGCCCAGCAGCCAGCCGATCAGCGTCGCCGTGCTCAAAAGCGCAATGCTGACCGCGCCGATGGGAAGACGCTTTGCGCGCTTCGTAAGGCCGACCAGAAGCGTGTCGCGCGGGCCGCAGCCGAGGGACGCGATCATGTAAGCGTACTGCGTGTATGCCAGAATAAAAAGCCCCACGATCATAACGGGTATTCCGGACAAAGGAGAACGGCAAGGCGGAACGGCATGGATCCAGTTGAAGAAATCCACCGCCTTGCCGACGACGACGGCGTCGATAAACATGGCTACGCCGATCGGCTCCTTCAGAAGGATATCTATCAGGAGGATCGTAAACGACACGGCGATGGAGGCGTTCCCGTAAAGGATACCGAGGCTTTTGGAAAGGCCGAGGTTGAGCACGTCCCACGGGGACGCACCGATATTCGCCTGGATCGTCAGATATACTCCGAAGCCGTTCGCGAACAGGCTCGCCGCCGCGAGCAGCATATTGAGGATGATAGCGCGGGGCGTTCGATTCTCCCGCAGATCGTTTGTCATTTCGTTATCTCCGTTTTAAGCAGTTATTATTGGTTCAGCAACTCAAATATAGCGCGGAGACGACCGCCGGTCAAGACATTTCGCGAAGGGCCATATTTGCATAGAGCCTTTTGCTTGACATGGCGGCTCTTTTTGCAGCATCCCGTCGATACAGGCACAGGGTTTGGAGGAGCGCATATGGAGCTGGAAATAACCGACGATCTTGATCTCGGTAAAATAGCCGACAGTGGGCAGTGCTTTCGCATTCGGAGGCTTGAGGACGGTTTGTTCCGTTTTGTCACCGGCGATAAGGTGCTGTATATCCGTTCGCTTTCTCCCGGGCGCTTTGAGGCGGAATGCAGCCCCGGGGACTGGGACGGCGTCTGGGCGCCGTATTTTGACCTCAAGCGCAGCTACTCCGCAATACGCGGGACTATCCCGGCAAAGGATGCTTATATGCGCCGCGCCGCAGGCGCAGGCAGCGGCATCCGCATTCTGCACCAGTCCCCTTGGGAAACGCTTGTGTCGTTCATCATCTCGCAGCGCAAGAGCATACCCGCGATACAGAGCGCGGTCGAGCTGCTCTGTGAGCGATACGGCGACGCGGTGACGACGCCGTATGAAACCGTGCGGCTGTTCCCATTGCCCGCGCAGCTTTCCTCTGCCGACACCGAGGCGCTTGCCGGGTGTAAGTTGGGATATCGCACATCCTACGTCCTTGACGCCGTGGCGCGCGCCGGCTCAGGCGCTCTGGACATGGACGGTCTCGGCTCCTGCGGCGACGCCGAGCTTATCGAGCGGCTCAAGGAGGTGCGCGGCGTCGGGAACAAGGTGGCGAACTGCGTGGCGCTGTTCGCCTATGGCCGCACGGCGCTTGCTCCGGTGGATACCTGGATCAGCAAGGTGATAGAGCGCGAATACGGCGGCACAGATCCATTTCCTGCCTATGGCGCCGCCGCTGGGATCATGCAGCAGTATGTTTTCTACTATGCGCTCAACCACAAAAGCGAGTATTAACGCACAGCCGTTGCGCACCCGAATCGCGCATTGCTGCCAAAGTCGACCGTTATCCAGCCAACCGCGACGATGTCGAAGATGCGAAAAAACTGTCAAAACCCACCGGTCGTGAAAAAAACATTGACATCTCGGCTTGGATATGGTAGAGTATTTAAGCCGGTTGTTCGCCGGTGTGGTGGAATGGTAGACACAGGGGACTTAAAATCCCCCGGCAGCAATGCTGTACCGGTTCGAGTCCGGTCACCGGCACCAGATATCGCGGAGTAGAGCAGTTGGCAGCTCGTCGGGCTCATAACCCGGAGGTCGTAGGTTCAAGTCCTACCTCCGCAACCAGAAAGTAGCGGTTTTCGTCAAAAAACCGCTACTTTTATAATTTTTTTAGGCGCAAATGAGCGTTCCGAAAAATGCGCTTGTTCGCAAGACCCAACGTTTGACCCAAATCGCGAAATCAGCGGGTGGACAAAAGAGGATGCCGGAGCATCTCTGCCCCGGCAATTTTGCCCGTTTTAGCCCGTGAGGTTGGATTTTTAATTGTTTTAACCTTCCCAGTGTTCAAGGTCTACGAGCTTAATCTGCGTTTTGCTCTTTAAAAGCCTATCTATGTCTTTTTCGATTTCGTCATATTCTCGCCCACCTCTTTGAAAAACGAAATGCGGTACATCTGTGATTCCGGAAGAGACCCTATACACGCTAAACATGGAGTATTTTTCGGTTTGAAGTGTCGCAAGTGTATTGTAGTGCTGGTTTAGCATTAGAATTATTTCATGGCCACATTTCTTGGCGTTATCATACGCCGGCTTTATCTGATAGCGTATCCACTCCTCTATTTTGTTCTCGTAATACCCTGTCGGATGGCCATTTTTTTCATTTAGGGCGCACATAAGCTTCTCGCAGTCATAATCAGCAATAATAAGGATGGTCTTTTTGCCATATTCTTGAAATCTTTCCTGAAACATACTCATATTGTTAGATAGAAATTTCTTTCCGTCATTCATAATGAGTACAACACAATCACTTTCAAGAAAATCCCGCCGGATATCTTCGTTAGACAGCGGAAAGCCGCTATATGAAATACAAGATAATTTATTCTCCTGATATATCTTCAATGCATTAAAATGCTCAACAATCTCATCTTCAAGACTAACATTATGCAATCTGTCAATAAGGGATACAATCGCACTCGCGCAAATAGATGCTGCAACACTGAGAGAAACATTGTATAAAACGCTTTTGGAATCCATACAACCAATAGCAAAAAAAATAAGAATCAGGGATATTAGAATCAAAATAAGCTGTATATTAATGACCTTAATCTTTCTAATTTGTTTTAATATAGTTCCATTTTTCATGACTCCACCCGCTTTTTGATTGATTCTTTATATAGTCAATTATACTGCATAAAAGAAGGAATTGCAATGAGTTAGCGGCACATAATAGAGGCGCTCTGCTCCGGGGAAGTAATTAGCAAATTTTTTTGTTTAGGAATTGAATCTGCAAAAAAGAAATCATATAATTAAATTTGGCAATCAAAAGGCTATTCGTTAAACTCGGCGGCCAAAATCTCGGATTCAAAAGACATGAGAAAAAAGGAAGAGGCGATGCAACATGCTATTAGTGAGGTTTATCGGAGTAAGTCCCACGAAGGAGATAGCAGATCAGCACGACTATGTAAAGCAAATTTGCAAGAAGCTGGAAGCGTCTGCGTTGGTTACTCAATTAGCGATTGATCCCTCTACGGACGATGCAGGTGATATTGCACGCAGTTCGGCAGTTATAAAAAAGCAGGAAGGCGAATACACCTATTGCTTTATCTATACACGAGATAGCGCAGCAAGCGTATTTAAGATTGCATTTGAATTTGGCACATATCATTCCACTCTTCAACTTAAAATTTCGATTTCATCCGACAACTATGATATGGCACCTGACAACAAATATTTGGAGCGCCTGAAGTTTAAGCTGAAGGAGGATATTAAGAACGATTGGAAGCAAATTATCTGGTTGCTCGACAAAGATTCTGAAATGCTTGCCAGGGAGCTTTATCCGCAACTCTTTCAGGCGGAGAATCTGCTTAGACAGTTTATCAATGAGTTGATGATAAGGCGCTATGGCATTGACTGGTGGAACGAATACGTCCCAATTGAAATTAAGCAGAAGCACAGCGCGCGGAGGGTGGGATATAAAAACGTAGTGCCAGGCTTTGCCAATATTGATGAAAAGTTGCTGTCGATTGATATTGGTGATTTGAAAGCAATACTGACGATGAAGCAAGAGAAGTGGGATCCGAAGTTCGATGGCAGCCTTAATGCCATGCTAACGCATCGTGCTGAATGGAAAGAGTCGTCGGTCAAGGATATTTTGGAGAAGCAGCTTGTCGTTCAGGAGGATTTGTGGAATCAGCAATTTAGCAAGTATTTACCACAGGATTTTACTGAAAAGCTCCGAATATTTGACCTGAACAGAAATCATATTGCACATAATAAACTGATTGACAGGGCTGCATATTACAGCATTAAGCAGTCAATAGAAGTGGTTTCGGCTGACCTAAAGAGCGCGTTGGAGAAAATTGATCAAGACTTAATTTCCAGCGAGCAAGAAAGTGTCCTGCAGGAAGCAATGATGGATGAGTTGATGACTGCAATGGCGGAAAGAGATGAAAAAATGCGCGTGGAAGAACTCATGGAGACCGAAGCGAGCATTGAAATCCGACATAATAGTGAGATTGCGGCGCTGTTTGACGACGCAATGCATACCGTCCACACTTTTTTATCCGACAATCTCCGGTTCCGAGATGATATCGAGTTTACAAGTGTTGAAAGCATTGATGATAAGAAGCGCAGAGGGAAGTTATTCACAATCACATACAAAATAGATGATGAATCCGTCGACATTGCCTATGAGTTGGAGGTTGACGACAGTCAAGGAAGCACAAGCGTTCTCACTGTATCTGTTGCAGGCGAAAAGGAGTTCCGAGGCTTTCGCTTTGGGCTTGAATATGTAAACGGCGAAGCGACCTTTGACGAAGAACTCGGTTATTACTGCCCCATTACGCAAGATGGGATTATCAACCTGGATGAACTTGAGGACGAACTATTGACCTATATTGAAGGCCGATTCAAAAATTGGAGAGAGGATGTCGATGCGGGGGAGTACGAAAGAGCAAAGGATGGTGCAGCACCTCTTGTCGCAGATATTCCTTGCTGGAACTGCGGTGAATGCTATATTTGCGTTGACGAAAATTACAATGAATATGGTAAGTGCTTGAATTGCGGGGAGCATAATGATATTGTGCGCTGTGCACGTTGCGAATCATTTTGCGAGGGAGACCCCGACTCAACAGAGCCACAGTTTTGCGATAATTGCTTGGACGCTATGAGGAGAGAATGATTTATGCGTCAATTGAGACGGTGCCGAATTTGGCACCGTCTCAATTGACAATACTACGATTTGGCTTTTTACGCTCCCACCGCCAGCACGCTGCCCATCGTGTTCGCCGCCTCAATCTGCGCAGGCGTTGTGACGTGGGTGTAGGTGTCGAGCGTGAAGCCCGCGCTGTAGTGACCGAGCATCCCGCTCACCGTCTTGATGTCCACGCCGTTCTGTAGCGCCAGGGTCGCGAACGTGTGTCTGAGGTCGTGCACCCTGATCTTCGGCAGTCCGGCGCGCTTGAGGACGCGGTTGAGCATGTTCTGCACGCTGTCCGGCGAGATGGGTCCGCCGTTCGGCGAGGGGAAGATGTACTTGTCGTGGGTTTTCTTCTCCTGCGCTCTCAGCACCTCAATCGCGCCACTGCCGAGGGAGATCGTGCGGTAGGAGTTCTTCGTCTTGAGCGGCGCCTCCACGATCTCACCGTTGATGCGCGCGACCTGTCGGCAGATGCGCACCGTGCGGCGCTCCCAATCCACGTCCTCCCACTTGAGCCCCAGCAGCTCACCGCGGCGCAGACCGGTCGCCAGCTCGAAGTAGTACATCTCGTACACGCCGCTGTTCTTCGCTTCGCGGAGGAACGCGGCGAGCTGGTCGGCGGAGAGCGTTTTCATCTCCTTGTGCTCGACCTTCGGGAGCGCGCAGCCGTCCGTCGGATTTGTCAGGATCAGCTTCTGCGCAATAGCCTGATCCATGGCGGAGGAGATGATCTGATTGATGTTCCGCACCGTCTTGGGGCTGAGACCTCTCGGCTGCTTTTCGGATTCCTTGCGGACGACGCGGCCATCCTCGAGCAGGTCGCGGTAGAGCTTTTGAAGGTCGAGCGATGTAAGTTTTTCCAGCGGGATATCGCCGATGCGCGGTTTGATGTGGTGTTCGATGTAACCCTGATAGGTCTGGTGGGAGGACGGGCGCACCTTGACCTTGGCGTAATTCTGGAACCAGACGTCCATCCACTGCCCGACCGTATACTGCCCTGTTTTGGAGAAGTCGAGCTTCTCGGCGTCGGCGATGGCGCGCTTCAGCTTTTCCTTGACCTCCGCCTGCGTCTTGCCGAGGACGTTTTTGCAGATCATTTTGCCGGTCTTGGGGTCGTGTCCGGCGACGTAGCGCCCTTCCCAGCGCCCGTCGCTGCGCTTGCGGATATTGCCTTCGCCCTTTGCTCTGCGTTTTGCCATGTTGAATCACATCCTTTCGTGGCACAAACAATACTCTGAAAGAACCCGGAAGTCGAGTGAAAACGATTCGACCAAACGGAGAATAATTTTCGCGGGATTTCCGGCGTATCCTTGTTTACAGTTGTCCCTTATTTGCCCACGCCTTCAGCGCCGGGGCAACGCGGTTTGAAGCCCTGTGTGCTGCTCCGACCCGCCGCGCGGCAACCGAGTTCAAAAAACGGCACGGGCGGCGCGACAGGGGTGAAACGGAGCGGGGCGGCGATGCCGCCCTCGCTCGTCCGCCATTCACCCGACGAATCACCCGACGAAGATGTAGTACTGCGTTTGCATGAAGGTGTGGTCGACGTAGTAGTCCCACGCCTCGCAGCGGAATCTCCCGCGCGGGACGGCGGCAGCTTTCTTCTCCAATTCCACCGCGCGCCACGGCCAGAACACTGGCGTGTACGCCTCGTACTCGGCGGGGATGGTCAGGAAGACCTTGGCGAGCGGCCTGCCGTCGCGCCACGCATCCGGCGTACGTCCGAGGGCGTTGTACAGTGTATACTGCATCCGCCTCGTTTCGTACAGATTTCTTACATAGAGGTTGTCGCCCGCGTCGCTGACATAGTGCCGCACCTCCGGCGCGGGCAGCTCCGTCTCTTCGAACAGCGACCAGTCGCAGGTCGGCTCAGGCAGGTCGGGTAGCGGCCCTGAGGCGAAGCAGTTGTTCTCGAAGCGAGACGTGTCCTTTACCTCGTAGAGCGCCCCGTCGCCGCAGGGGATCAGGTCGCCGGCCTGCGGGACGTACTTGCTGCCGTCCGTGGGTAGTTTGACAACCCTGCCGCTCACGGCCTGCGGCCTTTCCTCCGTGTATGGCTCATGTGTGTCGATGCGGACGGTGTTCGACTGCTGGTCGTAGGTCACGCTGAAATTCGCCGCCCTGCCGACGTCGCGTAGCCGGACGTAGTTGCTGCCACCAATGCTGTACGCCTCGATCTGCGCGGGCTTGCCGTTGACGACAATCTTCTGGCTTGACCGCTCTGCCGTGAGCGCCGCGCCCGCGACCGGGGCGGCGATGCTCGCGCCAAGCAGGATGCCACTCGCGACGAGCGCTATCCCTTTTTTCTCTCTGCATTTCATGAGCTTGCCCTCCTTCGTGTTTGGTAACCAAACAATACCGAGGACACCCGCACAAGTCGAGAACAATCTCGTTGACCAAAGGGAGTATAATTTAGCCAACCCGGTTGGTGTTCTCCCTGATCCACGCGATGAGTTCTTCCTTCGGCACGAGGATGCGGTTCCCGATGTGCAGCGTCGGGAAGCCCTCGCTTTTGACAAGCTCGTATGCGCCCGCTCTGCTGATGCCGAGCGCCTCCGTCAGATCTGGGACGGACAGCATCAGCGGCAGGTCGTCGTAGTTTTTGAACTTTGCCTCTTTCATTTCATACTCCTCCTTAAAATAATCTGTGGCAGTCACCACATCGACATTGACGGCGTGGTGTATTTCAGATTCTCCTGATCCTCGTGGTCGTCCG
>JAFZQQ010000069.1 GCA_017620315.1 Oscillospiraceae bacterium
CGCGCGCAGGGCGAGGCGCTGCGCGCGCAGCTCGCCCCTGCGGCCCCACGCACGGTCTATCGCGTCGTGAAGCAGGAGAAAGAGGAAAAGAACTCTGACGGTTCCAAGATCTCCGGCGCGAAGAAGGGCACGGGGAGCCTGAACAAGAATGTGAAGAAGCGCTGAGGCGGGCCGGGGAAAAGTCGCTCTGACGCGCGGGCGACCGCAAATCAATACGGGAGTTACGGAACATGCAGACAAATACCCTGCAAAAATCCGTTTCGCAGGGCTCGAAGAAAGCTCAGCAGCAAACGGAAAAGGAACGCCGCCGAGCCGTCCGGCAGACGGTGCGCGGCGGCGGATCCAAAGCGGTATACACCGCGCTGAACACGACGCAGAAAGCGCAGTTTGCGCGGGAGCTGGAGGAGTATTACCGCAGGTCTCAGAACGACAGCGGCGATCATCTGTCCAAGCAGACCGCCGCGAGGAAATCTAAGGTCGGCGCCGGATCGAGCACGCATATCAGCAGCAGTGGCCGAACACTCGGCGGCAGCTCCGGGAGTTTCGACGAGCCGTCGCCTTACGCGCTTCGCCGGCAGCAAAAGGACGAGGCCAGACAGACTATCCGCGAGCGCTGGCTCGATTATCTCGGCACGGCGGCCGTACAGTCGCAGCGCGCGGCGGCGGGGTATTATTCTCCCCCGAGCGAACAGCTTTCTCTGGCCAGACGTCAGGCGGACAACGCGCAGGCGATCAGGGAGGCAAGAGCAAGATTCGATGAGGCCAACCGGACGATCGACTGGGATGGCAGAAGCGAACTGACCTCCGCTTTGGAAGAGCTTGACCGTCAGTCCGGATGGGAGATCAACGAGGAGCAGGCAAACGAGATCGAACGTGAGCGCCAAATGCTTCTTGCCCGGCTGCGCGCAGGGGATTACCGCGCGGGAAACGGCATACGCAGCGGCACAGACGCGGACACGGGTCGCGACGTTGTCGGAAGCGCCGCCGAAGGGATAGCCGGGGCAGGCGTCAATCTTTTCTCCAATTTTGGCAAGAACCTTGAACGGATAGACGCATACTTTCCCAAGCCTCTCGACACAATCTCAGATCTCATAAACGGTCAAGAGTGGGGAGCCACGCGGCAGAAGCGGATCGCCGCCTATGAGGATCCCGCCTCGCAGGAAAAGTGGAAGCGGATCGACGCGATCGCCGATCAACTGGACTATGGAGCGGCACAGCTTCTTCAAAGAGCCAAAGAAGGGAAAAGCCTCGCGGGCGAGTTTGGGGTCGACGTTGCCAAAAACGCGCTGGAAATGAGCTTTGACGCAGGCGTGGCGTTTGCAACGGGCGGTTCCGCTCTTGTTCCGATGGGGGTGCGCGTATACGGCCAAAGCGTCGGCACGGCGAGGCGCGCGGGTGCAACGCTGGAACAACAGACCGCCTACGCGCTCACAAACACGGCAATCGAGGTCGCGAGCGAGCGGCTTTTCAACGGCGTTGCCGGCATCTACGGCGCGGGCGCGGCGGACGAGATCACCGAGGAGCTGGTCAGGCGTCTGGCCGATACCGACGCCGGGCGGACGCTGCTGCGCAGCGTCATCGGCGCCGCGGGAGAAGGCACGGAGGAAGTCGTTTCCGACCTGCTCAGCCCGCTTGCGGAAGCGACATACCGGAACGAGAGCGTCGCCGAGCTGTACCGGCAGCTCGATCCGGCTGACGTCCTCTACAGCTACATGATCGGCGTTGCCATGGGTACCTTCGGCGCGGGCGCCGACATTGCGACCGGGCAGAACGCCGAGGCCAACGCAGAACTGAGAGCGCGCGACGCGGACGTGGACGCATACCTTCGCCGCATGGAGGAGATCGGGTATCTTCCCCCGGAGAGCAACGAAAACGCCGCCCGCGAAGGGGCGGCGGAAGAGAGCACGGCTGTAAACA
Organism: Oscillospiraceae bacterium; assembly: GCA_017620315.1. Lineage (GTDB taxonomy): Bacteria > Bacillota > Clostridia > Oscillospirales > Oscillospiraceae > Hominicoprocola. Next base: position 1,918 of record JAFZQQ010000069.1, read on the forward strand.
CCGATCCGGCAAAACACACGGCCGTGGAGCAAGCGGTTATTGACGAATATCAGGCAGCTGTTGATGAGACTCTCAAGGAATTCATTCAGCAGTATATCAGTAGCTCTAGAAGTTATTTCAAAAGGAAAAACTTAACTCGCGTGAGCGATCGTCAGGCAGCCGATGCAGCCAGATTGTTAGGTGGAGACTATTCTGGCTATCAAAACGCAATTAATACCAATTGTGTACGCCACATTATAAAAGAGCATGGTAGTGACGGCACCGTAGATCACAGCATGTCCGACATAAATGATCTGTCGCGACTATCGTTTGTGCTTAGTTCGTATGATTCAGTCGAACGTGCTGTTTATGCAAGTGAGGAGCCAAAAACAAGCAAGGAGTTTAGAAACGCCGATGATTCTCCTGCGCCAATGCTTTTGTACCAGAAAAAAGTGAATGGCACTTACTACATTGTAGAAGCCGTTCCAGATTCAGGGAAAAGCAATCCATGCTTTTTCTCACGAATAGAAGCCGACGTCACGGAAAGGGCAAGCAGCCAAACGGCCACAGATCCCTCTCTGGTATCGGCTTCCGTATACAGGATAGCAGAGCCCGCCGGGGGAAGTCAGTCCGCGCGCGGGGAAGGCCACAAAAAAAGAGTCGTGGGCTTAACCCACAGAAGATACAGGAGGCATCCGATATGCACACCTATTTGACCGATCTGCAGTTGTTTGCCGTTGAGAACGCTCCGGCGGCTGCGGCGGAGACGGCCGCGGGCGTAAGCGCTGCCGACGCCGGGCAGCAGACGGAGGCGGCGGAGACGGCCGCTTCCCCGGAGGCGGAGAACCCCTCCCCCGCGCGGCGGAGCGGGGAGGAGATCCGCGCCGAGTACAGGGCGGAGTTTGACGCGGAGGTGCAGGGCATC
>JAFZQQ010000070.1 GCA_017620315.1 Oscillospiraceae bacterium
TCCTCCGGAAGCGCCTGCACCTGCTTCGTGATCAGGTAGCCCTGATTGACGGACAGCTCGCGGTCATCCAGCGCCTTGCGCACCGCCTCCGGCGCGTTGTCGTCGATCTGCATGACCTTGCCCATCGTGCGCTCGCCGATGCCGACGGAGTCCGCCAGCTCCCTGCGGGTGTCGGTGGCGCTGTAACCTTCCGGCAATGTTGCCGAAAGGTCTGTGCGCGTTCCCATGTTTGCCTTTGCCCGCGCCTCAATATCCGGCCTCAGCTTGAGCGCGATCTTGCCCAGCTCCCACTTATCCAGGTTGCGGCGTCCCTTTTGCGTGTCCAACGCCCATTGCTTGGCTTCCAGCGCGTCCTCAAAAGAGAAAACGGCGATGCGGTAGGGGATGTCGTGCTTTTCACAGATGCTTTTGCGGTTGTGCCCGTCGATGACCACCATGTCCTCATTGACGATGACGGGCGCGTAGCAGCCGTTGGCAACGATATCTTTTTCCAGAGCATCAAGCTGCTCCTCCGTCAGCGGCGGCAGAAGCTCGGCAAACTCCGGCAGCACCGTGGGCGTCCGCTCCGTGCTGCTGTATTCGACGTGTGTGTTTTTCATGGGGAAACCTCCTCGTTTTGTTGATGGCTGCATGATAACACCCGCGCGGCTTCTTTGGTATGCAAAAGATATATAATGAGTTTTGTGTATTAGCTATTGTAGAAATATAATGCACATTCTCCGCCAGCCAATTACTTGACATATGTCAAGCGGCTGCCCCGCACATTCGCATGGCAGCCGCCGTTTACAGTTCCTCGGTTTTATATGAGGTATATCCCTCGTAATAATAGCTGTGGTCGATGCCTTTCATATAGATTTGCCGGTCGTTGATCTGATCGGTCAGCGCCGCGCGCAGAAGATGCTTGATTTCGATATCCCTGATGGGGCTGCGTTCCATCGCGAGGAGATAATCCTCCTTGTCGACCCTGCTCCAGTCAACGACTTTTCCGATCCCTTTTTTCAACATAAGATCAAGCCATATCCGCGTGCTCCTGCCGTTTCCCTCCCGGAAGGGGTGGGCGATATTCATTTCCACATACTTCTCGACGATCTCGTCAAATGTGGATTGCGGCATCTTGTCAATGTTCGCAAGAGCGGCTTCCAGATACATCAAGGGCGCGAAACGAAAGCTGCCTTTTGCAAGGTTGACTGTTCTGAGCTTACCCGCGAAGTCATAAACGTCCTCGAACAGATACTTGTGGATCTGTGCCAACGACAAGTAAGTCCCGGGTTCGAGCGAATCCAGATAACCGCTCTCAAAAAGCTCGATTGCTTTCTTCTTGCTGATTTTCTCTTCCTCGCGGGCAAGGTCGGCGGATTCCGTAATTCCCAGTTTGTTTTCAAGCGCCATGCCGCTTCGCCTCCTGTCCATCGACTATGTATAGTAAACGCAAATATTATTTGCATTTACTATAACAATTTGATTGCCATTTCGCTCGCCGCTATGCGACAACCGCGAAATATGGCTGATCATAGTAAGCGCATTTATTAAATTCACTTACAATATATTATATGCGATAGAAATCGGGCGTCAAGTCTAAGCCGGGAAATCGCTCCATCTGAGGCTTGCGCGGGAAAACTTGACTTGCGATAAAAACTCGCTTGAAAAAGTTGCTGAATGGGTATACTAAAATGAAGCATTTTTCACCCGTCATACATATCCTCCAGCCGGATCAGTCGGATCCTTTCCGATTTCTTCGCTTCCTCACGCAGCCAGTCGGAGAATTCGCTTGCCGAGAAAAGGAGGTACTGCACGACGCGGTAGTGCTCGTGCAAAAGGTTGCTTCGCTCGACCAGCGTATCGTAGACCTTCTTATCCGTCAGCTCGGTCTTGAACTTGCACTCGCCGATCACGGCTTCCCTCCCGCGCTTGTCCAGACCAACCACGTCGATATCGGTCTCCTCCTTTTTCACCGGGTTGGCTCCCCACCACGTCCCGACCCTCGTGACAGCGCACAGATAGTCGCCCGCGAGGCCGTGCAGCAGCGTGTAATAACGGCACATTTTCTCAAATACGCCGCCCATGAACTCATGGAGGTACGGCTTGACGTTCCGCTCATAGAACACATCGCCGCGGCCGATTTCGATTGCTCCGACCGCCTCGGGGACAAATCGATACCAAAAGCGCAGCATATCGTCTGAAAGAATATAGCGCGTCTTTTTCCTGTTCGTTTCCTCCGTGATGGCGCGCAGGCGAGTTACGATGCTTGTTTCCAGCAGGTTGTTCAGGATATGCGTGACATTTTGCGCGGAGATGCCGCTCTTGTCGGAAATCTCGGTCAGCTGACCGGCTCCGGATGCGACGGCCTCTATGATACGCCCATAGACGTCCACATCGCGGAATTCCTGCGAGAGCAGGTTATCCGCCTCCTCGTAGAGATATCCCGTCTTGGAGAAGTACAGACCGATCAGGTTCTCGTCCAGACTCCGGTTCTCGTCAAAAAGCGTCAGATACTTGGGGACGCCTCCCGTCACACCGTAGACGACGGCCTGATCCTGCCGGGACCACGACGGGAGAAAGGCGGCAACCTGCCGGTAGTCCAGCGCTTCCAGCCTAAGCTGCATGGTGCGGCGTCCGAACAGAGGACTCTTCTGGCTCAATACCTCGTCCTCCATGAAACGGATAGAGGAACCGCAGACGATGAAGAACATATTGCCAAACTGCCACTGCTCGTCAATGGCCTTTTGCAGCGTGGAGGAGATCACGCCGCTCTTTTTTTCGTAGTACGGAAACTCGTCGATCACAACGACAATACGCTCGTCCCTGCACTTCTCGCCCAAAAAGGCGCACAGATCGTCAAGGGACGGGAATACCGACGAGGAGAGCTCCGGCGCGAGCTCCTCCAA
>JAFZQQ010000071.1 GCA_017620315.1 Oscillospiraceae bacterium
CCGCGACGAGCTTGGCTTCCGCCGTTTTTGCACCTTCGAGCGTATGGAGCCGCGGTTCCACGAGCTGTAACCGACGCCCCGATAATAGCAAAAAAGCATCTTGCACATGAACCGTATGCCTGTTATAATAAAAAAGTTGGAGTTTGTCCTGATTTCGGTTTATTATTCCAATACGAAATACCATATATAAGGAGACCGGATATGCCTGATTATATGATTGCCACGTCCTCAACCTCCGACCTGCCGAGAACGTGGCTGGAAGAACACAAGGTGCCCTTCATCGCCTACAGCTTTACCGTGAACGACGAGCTGCGCGAGGACGACTGCCGCGAGGAGAGCCGTGCACAATATACGCGGGTATGAGAAAGGGCGACGTCCTGAAGACCTCGATGATAAACGAAAGCACATATTATGAGTTCTTCAAAAGCCTTCTGGACACGGGGAAGAACGTGATCTTTCTGGATATGTCCCAGAAAATGTCCGCCTCGTATCAAAACTGCAAGGATGCGTGTGCCAAGCTTGCGGCGGAGTACCCTGACAGAACGCTTTACGCCATGGACACGCGCTGTATCTCCGGCGGGCTGGGAATGCGTGTGGTCGAGAGGGTGCGCCGGATGGAAGCCGGCGCGGGCTTTGACGAGGTCATAGCCTGGGGCGAGGAGAACAAGCTGAAGATCGCCCACCGCTTCACGGTGGACGACCTCAAGTATCTCAAAATGGGCGGAAGGGTCTCCAACGCCTCGGCGCTTGTGGGCTCGCTTCTTAGCATCAAGCCGGTGCTGTATGTTCCGGACGGGGGAACGCTGGACGTGGTGCAGAAGGCGCGTGGGCGCAAGGCCGCGCTTGCCGCGATACGCGACGGGATACTTCACGACCTTTCAAAGCTGGATCCCACGGGCGCGGAGATACATATCCTGCACGCGGACTGCCTTGCCGACGCGGAGTACATCCGCGACGAGATAAAGAAGGCGTATCCGCAGACCGGAGAGATCACGATCACCTCGCTTGGCGTCGTGATCGGCGCTCACTGCGGGCCTGGACTGCTGACGGTATTTTACCTCTGCACGGAGCGCTGCCCGAGCTGAGTCATAAGTCAATTAAGGGGGGAGAGCCATGCCGATCGTCGGCGCGATAGCCGTACCGCATCCGCCGCTCATCATTCCTGCCGTGGGCAGGGGACAGGAGCGGGAGATCGGAGCGACAGTTGATGCTTACCGCGAGGCGGCACGCCGCGTCGCGGAGTGGAAGCCGGATTCCGTCATCCTTTCGACGCCGCACAGCGTCATGTACGCGGACTATTTCCACATCTCTCCCGGCGTCGCCGCAAGCGGCGACATGGGACGCTTCGGCGCTGCGCGGGAGCGCGTTGAGGTCAGCTATGACGCCGAGCTCCGCCGCGAAGCGATTTCGCTTGCCGAGGCGGAGGGGCTTGCCGCGGGTACGCTCGGCGAGCGTGACGCCGCGCTGGATCATGGCTCGTTTATTCCGCTGTGGTTCCTGCGCGAGGCGGGCGTCAACTGCCCGATCGTGCGCGTGGGACTTTCGGGTTTTTCCCCGCTGAAGCATTACGCGCTTGGGCGCTGCTTTGCCTCTGCCGCCGACAAGCTTGGGCGCCGCGCTGTGTTCGTCGCCAGCGGCGACCTTTCGCACAAGCTCCGCCCGGACGGGCCCTACGGCTTCGTGCCGGAGGGACCGGAATACGACAAACAGGTCACGTCGGCGCTTGCGAAGGGCGATTTTCTGCGTCTGCTGACGATGGACGGCGGGCTCTGCGAGCGCGCTGCGGAGTGCGGACAGCGTTCGTTTCAGATCATGGCCGGCGCGCTGGACGGCCTTGCGGTGAAGCCGGAGCTGCTGAGCCACGAGGGCCCCTTCGGCGTAGGCTACGGCGTCGCGGTTTTCTCCGTCACGGGGCGTGACGCGGCGCGCCGCTTTGAGGGCGCCTGCAGAGAAGCGGAGCGCGAGCGCCTCGCCGCGAAAAAGGCGGGGGAGGATCCGTGGGTCAAGCTCGCGCGGCTTTCGCTCGAAACCTATATCAAAACCGGAAGGGAGCTCCGGGAACTGCCGGACGGCCTTCCGGAGCAGCTTGAGCTTGAACGGGCGGGCGCGTTCGTATCGCTGCACGTCGGCGACGCTCTGCGCGGCTGCATCGGCACCATAGCGCCGACCGAACGTTCGGTCGCGTGGGAGATCGTGCGCAACGCAGTCTCCGCCGGAACGCGGGACCCGCGCTTTCCCCCGGTGAGCGCGTCGGAGCTTGACAGCCTTGAGTACAGCGTGGACGTGCTCGGAAAGCCCGAACCGATCGTTTCACCCTCTCAACTTGATGTGAAGCGCTATGGCGTGATAGTTTCCTGCGGTATGCGCCGCGGGCTGCTTTTGCCCGACCTTGACGGAGTGGACACCGTGGAGCGCCAGATAGAGATCGCCCGCCAGAAGGGCGGGATCGGCGCTCTGGAGCATTACACGCTGGAACGCTTTGAGGTGATAAGACACAAATGAAGACCGTCTGCGAGCTGTGCTTCCACCATTGTGCGCTTGAGGAGGGACAGACCGGGCTGTGCCGCGCCCGCGCGAACCGGGGCGGGGAGGTCGTGCCGCTCAACTACGGCAAGGCGGTCAGCCTTGCGCTTGACCCGATAGAGAAAAAACCACTGCGCAGGTTCCACCCCGGCAGTATGATACTGTCGGTGGGCAGCTTCGGCTGCAACCTGCGCTGCCCCTTCTGCCAGAACAGCGATATATCCATGGCGGGCGAGGGCGAGTTGAGAACG
>JAFZQQ010000072.1 GCA_017620315.1 Oscillospiraceae bacterium
CAACGGGTTGGCGGAGGTGTTCCGCGATATGGGCGTCGACGGCGTTATCAACGGCGGGCAGACGATGAACCCCTCCACAGAGAGCATTCTCAAGGAGATCGAACGCACGAACGCAGACACCGTGTTCGTGCTGCCGAACAACAAGAACATCGTTATGGCGGCGCAACAGTGCGTAGGGCTCAGCGACCGCCGGATCATCGTCATCCCGACCTCCACGGTACCGCAGGGCATTTCAGCCATGATGGCCGTGGATCTTGAGCAATCCGCCGACGATATAGAGCAGGCTATGCTCGCAGCGGCGAAAAACGTGAGCACGGCGCAGATAACCTACGCTGCGCGCGATTCGGAGTTCGACGGTATCGCGATCCATGCGGGCGACTTTCTCGCGTTGCTCGACGGCAAGCTCTTCGGCTCGGACAAAAGCATATCCGTGCTTTTTGAAAAGCTTGCCGACGCCGCGATAGAGCGCGGCGTGGAGTTCATCAATGTCTTTTACGGCGAGGACGTCGACGACGACGAGGCGAAGTGCGACTCCGCCTGCTTCTTTGAAAAGCTTCCCGACGCCGAGGTGAGCGTCCTCTCCGGCGGCCAGCCCGTATACTATTACATCATAAGCTTTGAATGAGCCTTTCCGCTTACAAGGAAAGCAGCGCCCGGCCGGGCGCTGCTTTTTCTTATATCCCTTCCGTGTGGTCGGTGAGGTTCGCGTGAAGGACTATTCTTTCATTTCCTCTGACGAGCCAGACGTGAACGGCGGTATCTCCGCTGGCAAAGCGGCAGCCGTCGTCGACCGGAAGCTTCAAGAAAGCATGATAAAGCTGGTTGATCATCCCTCCGTGGGAAACGATGGCGGCGGTCTCGTCCTCCCCGGTCTCCGAAAGCACACGTTCAAGCGCGCGCTCGGCACGGGCGCGGAATTCCAGTGCGCTCTCCATGCCGTACATAGACTTGTCGGGAGGGAGATCGGGTACTTCGGGATACTTCTCGTCCGCCTCGGCATACGTCAGTCCCGCAAGCAGGCCGTTGTTGAACTCCATCAGCTCGTCATACGGTATGAGCGGGCAAAGCGCGACCTTCGCAAGATGCTCGGCTGTCTGCCTCGCGCGCGTAAGCGTGCTGTGATAGATCCGCTCAAGCTTCCATTCACCGGCAACAAATCCCGACATAGCCTCCGCCTGCGCATGTCCCCTCGGCGTCAGCGAAAAATCCGCGCGTCCCTCGTGAACGCCGAGCAGATCCGCCTCCGACTCGCCATGCCGTATCACCAACAGTCTCACAGCTCCATCACCTCAGCTTCTGATTTTTTTGCCGCCCCTGGGTTCAAGAAACTGTGGCGAGAGCGCAAAGAATATGAGTCCTAACAGCACGTTGAGCACCGCGGCGGCTATCGCCGCGAGGAGCGTGTGTTTCATCGCAATGCCGATCGCCATGATCGCGATGTCCGGCAGCAGGCCGAAATAGACAAACATGATCTGCACCAGCTGTTTGACGTTCTTGCCCGCCGCCACCGGAACGGACAGTCCGATAAACACGCCGACGGTGGTGGAATAGAAATCCACCGACACGGCAAACAGCAGCCACCCGAGCGCCAAAAGCGGGTTCATACCCGTGAGCAGCACCACCGCGATAAGCGCAGGGAGCATATCGAGCGCGCAGTTCACGGTCCCGCCGAGCAGCGAATAGAACAGCTTTGAGCTCATGCTCTCCGGAATGAGGATGAAAAAGCCCATCTTCGTATCCTCGTCCAGCGGGTTGCCTAACGCACGGAAGAACGCCGCGACCGCAAGCGTAAGCACCGACGGCAGCGCCGGATCCGTCTCAAAGACGAAGCGGCACAGGGCCCACACGCCGACAGCGGAAAAAAGATAAGCCTCCGCCGTCTTTGTAAAAATGCCGAAATGGGCAAAGCGGAACCGATTGTAGAGTGATTTGAAGAAAAAGACGTTGGCTCCCTCGCCGTGGGTCATGCTGTCGCGCCGAAGCTTTTCGCTGCGGTCTTTTTTGCGCTTTTTGAACGCAGTGCCGCCCTCTCTCTGGCGCTCGGCAGTGGCAAGCAGCTCGGCGACCTCTTCGGACTTCGTCATCGCATCCTCGTAAAAGTCCGCTTTCACCGCGCTGTTTGCCCATGTGAGCGCGGCGACGGTCAAAACGATCAGCGCAAGGCAAAGCAGCATACCGCCCGTGTTGTTTTCCGAGGCGAACATGAAGAAACCCTTTAGCCAGCCCCATACCGGGACAAAACGCGTCGCCGGCGCGCAGAAGAAGTCCACGGCGGCGTTGATCCACTCGCCGCCCCTCGTCTTCCATGAGAAGAAGAACGCTGCAAACACAAGGCCCAGCAGCGCATAGATGATGCGCTGAAGGTTCCCCTTGAGTTTCGGATGCGCCGAGCAGAGCAGGTACAGAAGCACCTGCAGGAATTTCCCGACGAGGATCGTCAGGCAGAACGAAAGTATCGCCGCTATAGAGCCCCACAGGCTCAACCCCGCGTTCATCAGGTTGGGTATTTGCAGCATCAGGTATACGGCAAGGAAGACCGACGTTCCAAGCTGCGTCATCAGCCGGAACAGCAGCACCGACTGCGGCTTCATCGGCGAGGCGAAAAGCAGCGTGACGTCAGCCGGCAAAAACAGCTTGCCGCCGTTTTTGTCCGCGCTCAGCGCCTCATAGGCAAGGATCCCGAGGATGACAAAGCCCCCGATCAGCTCGACCATCTCCATGCCGTCGACGCCGTTTTTCTCAAAGAAGGACGGCTTGTCTTCCTTTTGTTCCTCCGTCTGCTCCTGCGGGGCGTTTTCCTCCGCGGTCTGGGCGATCCTGGCCGCGCCGTAGCCGATCAGTCCGCCGAACAGAGCGCAGACAAGGATGAACACCAGCACCCAGGTCTTGAATATCTTTTTCAGCTGATTCAGGAACGAGTGCAGGGCATAATATCCGAACAGTCTCATTTCTCCCGCTCCTCCGCGCCGCTGTGCTCCATATCGCTGCGCTCTACCCCCTCGGTGACGTCGAAGAACAGCTGCTCAAGCGTCCTGCCGTCGGCATCCAGCTCCGCGCGGGTAATGTTGGCGCGTATGGCGCCTTTTTGCATGATAAGCGTGCGGTCCCAAAGCATATCCACGCTGTCGATGATATGCGTGCTCACCAGCAGCGTCCTGCCCTCCGCGCGCATGTCCTCTATCATCTGCTTGAGCTGCTTGATGGCGTGCGGGTCGAGGCCGATCATCGGCTCGTCGAGCAGCAGCGCCTTCGGCCGCGGCAGAAGCCCAAGGCAGATGTTGAGCTTTTGCTGCATACCTTTGGAAAGCTCGTCGCCGAATTTCTTTTTCTTATCGGTCAGTTCAAAGCGTTCCAGCAGCTCGTCGGCATAGGTCTTGTAGTTTTTCAGCCTGTAGGCGCGCGCGATGAACTCCAGGTGCTCAGACACGGTGAGATTGGGATACAGCGAAGGCATCTCGGGAATATAGCCAAGCAGCCTGCGTGCGTCGACGGTCTTGTTCTCAAATCCGCCGATGCGGATATCGCCCTCATAGCGCAAAAATCCGATGATCGACTTCATGATCGTGCTTTTGCCCGCGCCGTTCGGCCCAAGCAGAACCGTCACGCTTCCGGCGTCAAGATGGAACGACAGATCGTCGCAGGCGACGACCTTGCCGTATTTTTTTGTCACATGCGATACGTCAAGCATAGGATGTCTCCTCCGTTTTCTATTTCTTCGCACATCGCGCGATATATCGGATTATAACAGACCCTTCTCTCTTTTTCAATATGCGTTATGACAGCATAAAGCCCGCACACTCTCGAATGTGCGGGCTTTTGCGATTCACGGTATTAGTATCATGCCTGGCATCTCCATGCTGTGAGAAGCGGGGCTAATATCGCCGCGTCTTTTGTAAGCGTCATGCTCACAGCGCTCTTTCAAGAAGAGCGCGCAGCAGCTCCGCGTGCCGGTACTCGTCGGCGGAAAGCTTTTCGAGTATCCGTTTGAGACAGACGTCCTGCGTCCGCTCCGCCGCGGCGGCGTAATTCGACCCGCCGCATGCCTCCTCGTGATACCGTCCGCGCAGGACGTCGCGCCAGCGGAGCCGCGGCTGCGGCGGCGTCACCACCGTCACGGGGTACGTCTCTCCGGTGATCAGAAAGTGGACGCTTTGCAGCGTCCTTGCGTGGGCGGTCTCGTCAGCGGCAAGGCGGCGCACCAGGCGCTTTCCCTCCGGCGCCGGTGCAAGTGCTGACAGGTACCGGTAGGTCTGCGCATCCGCCAGCTCGCCGCGGATGAAGGCTCGGATGACCTCAAGCTCATCCCGCGCCGCCGAGCCCATGCAGCAGCTCTCTCCGTTTGCGCCCGGCGCAGTCGGAAGCCGCGGCTCCATGGTGGCGTCCGGCTGCGCGGCGCGCACGTCGGGATAAGGGTCAAGCCCGGGCGACACTCTTTTCCATATCCGGTCGTACCTGCGGTAGTCCTCCGCGCCGGGCGTTTCGTAAAGCGATAGCTCTGGCATCTCATTACCTCCAAGCAGATCATATCCGTATATCCTATGCAAAAGACTGACAAGACTGCTTATCCTCATTGATTTTTGGGAAAAATTTTGCTATACTGCGCATGCACAACACAAATCCCGCACGGAGGAAAACCATGTTAGAGCTGAAGCACATCTCCTACACCGTTTCCGACGCCGGCGCCGAGCAGACGATCCTGCGCGACGTTTCGGTCGCCGTTCCCGACGGAAAGCTTGTCGTCTTCACCGGCCCAAACGGCGGTGGGAAGACGACGCTTGCGCGTATCATCATGGGTCTTGTCACGCCGGACAGCGGCGAAATACTGTACAACGGGCAGGATATCACCGGTCTCGGCATCACCGAGCGCGCCCGTCTCGGCATAAGCTACGGTTTCCAGCAGCCGCCGCGCTTCAAGGGCATCACCGTCCGCGATCTTCTGACGATCGCCTCAGGCGACGAAAAGCTTTCAAAGGACAAGTGCTGCCACTATCTCACTCAGGTGGGGCTTTGCGCCAACGACTACCTCGACCGCGAGGTCGACGTCTCGCTCTCGGGCGGCGAGGTCAAGCGCATCGAGATCGCGACCCTGCTCGCGCGGGGCAGCGAGCTGATGATCTTTGACGAGCCTGAGGCGGGCATAGACCTCTGGAGCTTCGCGCGCCTGACCGAGACCTTCGAGGATATCCACCGCACTCACAGCGCGACAATGATCATCATTTCGCATCAGGAGCGCATCATACGCCTTGCGGACGAGATCATCGTCATCGGCGGCGGCGAGCTGCAATACCGCGGAGCGGCGGACGAGATCTTCCC
>JAFZQQ010000073.1 GCA_017620315.1 Oscillospiraceae bacterium
AGCAGGACGATCCTGTCCTTCGCTCCGGCGACGGAGACCTTGTCCTGTCCGGGCATGTAGTAGAGTTCGCCCTCGACCGTGCCGCTGCCGCAGCAGAAGAAGCCCTTGCAGGGGATCTCCCGCCCGTCGGCGAAGACATGCGCCTCCTCGATCTCGCCCATGGGCACCGGGAAGCTTTCGAGATGCGCCTCAACGCCAAGCCCGGCGCAGCGGTCCTTCAGGTATTCCGCCGCGCGCAGCTCCTCCGCCGTGCCGCTACGGTGGACGTAGTCCGTGTCCTTGAAGATCTGCCTGAGTGTTCTGGTGTTCATTGTGTGTTCTTCCTTTCGTTGCGCGCCGCTGCGCTCTTTCGCAGCGCGCGCAGATTTGATTTTGTATCAGGTGTTGAATACATACCTGTCCATGCGCCCGAACGCCTCCCGCACGCGGCTGAGCGGCAGCGCCAGATTCAGCCGCAGATGCGTAGCGCCGTGGAACTTGCTGCCGTCCTGCCACGCAACGCCAACGTCCCATCCGGCTTTTTCAAGCTGCTCAAGCGTCTTGCCGTGTTTTTCCAGCCATCCGGCGCAGTCGGGGAACAGCATGTACGTCCCCTCGGGCTTTGCGGCGTCCACGCCCTCGAAATGCGAGCGGATATAGTCACAGGCAAAGTTGACGTTGCCGGAGATCGTCTCACACAGCTCGTCCGCCCACTGCTGCCCCTCCGGGGAGTAGGCGCCGATGAGCGCGTGCATGGAAAGAACGTTCATCGCGTTATAATGCGAGAGAGAGGCCTCGCGGTCGACACGGTCGCGTATGCGGGCGTTGTAGATGATGTGATAGCTGCCGACAAGCCCCGCGAGGTTGAAGGTCTTCGACGGTGCGTAGAGCGCGACGGTGCGCTGCCGTGCGTCCTCGCTGACGGACTGCGTGGGCGTGTGTTTGCTGCCGTTGAGAAGTATGTCCGACCAGATCTCGTCCGATATCACATAGACGTCGTATTTGCGGAAGAGCTCCATTGCCCGTTCGACCTCCCAGCGCTCCCAAACGCGGCCGCAGGGATTGTGGGGCGAGCAGAAAATCGCGGCGTGTATTCTGTGCTCGGAGAGCTTTTTCTCCATGTCGTCAAAGTCCATCCGCCACACGCCGTTCCCGTCCCTCGAAAGCGGGCTGTGGACGATGTGATAGCCGTTGCCCTCGAGGCTGACGGTGAACCCGATGTAGGTCGGGCTGTGCAGCAGGACGCTGTCGCCCTTTGAGCAAAGGACGTTCAGCGCGGTGATCACACCGCCGAGCACACCGTTTTCGTGACCGATATGCTCCCGCGACAGGCCGGCGGCGTGATTTCGCGTCTCCTGCCAGCGGATGATGGAATCGTAATATTCGTCGCGCGGGGCAAAGTAGCCGAAGGAGGGGTGCCTGGCGCGCTCGATGACCGCCTTTGTGATCGAAGGGCAGACCGGGAAGTTCTGGTCGGCGACCCACATGGGTATCACGTCAAAGCCGTCCTTCGGCTTGTCCGGCGAAAAGCCCGGGATCGTGCCCAGACCGTCCACCGCAAGCGCGTCCCGCCCGGAGCGGTCAAGAATGCTTGTAAAGTCGTATTTCATGTTTTTTCCTCACTTTGCGCGCCGCTGTTTTAAGCCGCGGCGTCCGCGTCTTCGACCTCGGCCTCGACCGATATGCCGTCGGAATAGATCGTTTCAAACTCGTTTTTCATGGACACGGTATAGAAGCCCCAGGCTTCGCACTCGGCGCGGAAGGCTTCCGCGACCTCCGCGTCGCCGTAGTCGCGCTCCGTGTCGTCGCACAGCAGCATATATGCCCTGCCGCCGTGCTGCAGCGCATATTCGCCCATGGCGAAATCACCCGAGCTGTTTCCGAACACCAGAACGGGAGCCATGCCGATCTCGTCGACGATGCTGACTACCTTGTTCATTTTGAGGTTCTTGAAATCCAGATTACCCCCAAGCAGCACCTGATCCTCCGACGTATAATCGTAGCTGCGCCCCTCGGTATCGCCCTGCCCGGTCGCGGTGAGCGAGAAGGTGCTGCCGATGACCTGATACGGCGGTATCCACTCGCCCAGCCTGTCCGCGACCAGCTCGCGCAGGAAGTTGCGCTCGGTGCCGCTGCAAATGAACACCCGGAAGCCATGCTCGGAGAGATACCGCACAAGCTCTGCCATCGGCTCATAAAATCTGTCGCCGTAGGTCATGCCCTCAAAGCCGGGTACGGGCGTTTTCAGAAACTCCCGCACATAGGCACGGTATTCCTCGACGGTGAAGCCCGCGAAGGCCTCCGCCGCCATCTGTGCGGTCGAGCGCGGAGACTTCGGCAGCGGCTCGTGATTCAGTATCGCAGCCTCAAGAGCCTTTGCGAACTCCACGTCCTCCGCGACGCCCTCGCCCGCGGTATCATCGTGCAGCAGCCGATAGATCAGCATGCACTGGTCGGAATAGGTCGGATACCGCTCGCCGATCAGCGTGCCGTCGGAGTCGAAGAGCACGATGCGCTCCTCGGGCGGGATATAGTCCGGAGAGCTCTCGTCGGTGACGGCCTCCACAAACTCGACGATGGACGCCATGGCGGGAGAATCCGCACACCAGCCGGGTATGCGCTCGATGCTCGCGTCTAAGGTGTTGAAGCGTCCGGCAAGCCGCACGCCCTCAAGCGCGCAGACCGCGTCGGCGTCTTCGGTTGTGACGCCGGCGGGATCCTCCGCCTCGATAACATAGTTATATACGCCGAGTCTGCTGCCCTCGGGGCGGTCGTGAAGGGTCACGAGCTCAAGCCCCGCGCCGTCAAGCGCGGCAAGGACGCTGCCGAGCTGCCGCCCCTCGCAGGTCGCGACAAACACCGCGCGCGTCAGCTCCTCTTCCTCGGGGATGCTGTCTGAGAGGACATAGAAACGCGTCTGATTGGAATCGGATATCTGGACGTTTTCAGCCAGCACCTCGAGGCCGTAAAGCTCCGCAGCTCCGGGCGCGGCGACGGCTGCGACGGACTTGTCGCCCGCCGCGGCGACATAGCTTGCCGCGGCGGCAGTGCTTGCCATCTCCTCCGCGGCTGCGTCGGGAAGGTATTCAGAGCGCCACTGCTCGCTTTGCACAAGCCCCTGGGCGTGAGAACAGACGGTCTTGACGTCCGAGAGCGTCGCGCCGGGCACGCCCATCAGCGTCTGGCTTATGGGCAGCTCGATCTCACCCACAACGTATGTATCCTCCGCGGCGATCAGCGCGTCGACATAGTCCGCAACGGCGCCGCCGAGAGAGTTCTCCTGCGGAATAACGGCGAAATCGGCGCTGTGCGTCTGCACGTCACGAATGACGTCATATACGGTGTCTCTCGGGGTCAGCACGCCGTCCTCGCCGAACCACGCGAGCGCGGCCTGCTCGGTATAGGTGCCCTCCGGTCCGAGGAAGCTGACGCGCGCGGCGTCCGCCGCGAGCTCCGGCTCGCTGCCCGGCTTATGCGCGCCCTCGGGATAAAGGGAAGCGAATTCGTCTTTCATGGACACGGTATAAAAGCCGTTGGCGTCGCACTGCTCCTTAAACGCCGCCGCGGCCTCGGGATCGCCGTAATCGCGCTCGGTATCGTCGCACAACAGCATATAAGCCCTGCCGCCGTACTTGACGTTCTGAAGCGTATAGGTCGCCATGGAAAAGTCACCGGTGGAATTGCCGAAGGTGAGCACGGGCTTTTTGCCGATCTCGCGCTGTATCGCCGTCGCCTTGTTCGTTTTCTGGTTCTTTATGAACAGGCTGCCGCCGATTACAAGCTCGTCGTCTTTTTCGAGCTCGTAGAACATGCTCTCCGCGTCCTCGTCGCCGGAAGCGACGTACAGAAGGTCTGTGCCGATCACGCGGTCGGAGGGGATGTATTCGTCCAGAACGCCTTCCGTCATAACGCGCACTGCGTCGCGGTAGGTCGCGCTGACGATGTAGATCGAATAGTCGTTTTCATAAAGATACTTTACAAGGGAGACCATCGGCCGGAAATACGCCTCGCCGTAGGTCATGCCCTCAAAGCCCCACACGGGCAGCTCCTTGAAGCGGCGTACGATCTCTGCGTATTCGTCCGGAGTAAGTCCCTCATAGAGCTTCGGACCGAGCTCGCGCTCTTTGGCGTCGAAATCCTCGATTGGCACGCCGTTGAGCACCTTGTCCTCCCACGCGCGGGCGAACTCCCTGAGCTCCTCGGGCGCGTCATAGCTCTCGTCGTACAGCGCGCGCTGAATGAAAAGCCAGTCGTTGAAATAAGTCGGGAAGCGCTCGCCGTACAGCGTTCCGTCCATGTCGAAAACGGCGACTCTGTCCGCCTTTGGAATAAAGCCGTCGGAGTTCTCGTCTACCGAGCTTGTGACAAACTCAACAATGGACTGCAGGGCCGGCGAATCCGCGGCCCAGTTATCAATGGCGCTTTGCTCCGCTTCGGGTGCGGAGCCTGCGGATTGCCCCGCGCTCTTCGCCTGAGCAAAAGGCGCAATAAGCAAAGACAAGCACATCAGGCATAACAGGATACGTTTTCTCGTGGATTTCATGGATGGATCCTCCCTTTCGCCAAAATTATGTAAATTATAACACATCGCAACGCAGTTTCCAATACCTGACGTCTATTTTCGCTTCACGGCGGCTCAAAAAAATCACTGCCACGCGCAAATTGCATGGCAGTGATTTTAAAATGATTGGCGAGGTCATTCGTCCGGCTTTTCCTTAACCGGTTTGCCCTTCAGGATGCACTTGTTCTCGTACATGTTCTCATCGGCGCGCTTAAATACCGGCGCGACGCAGGCGTCGCCGTCGAACCTTGACATACCGCATGCAACGACGACCTCGCCGCTGCCGCGAGCCTGCTTGTTATGCTCGTTTACTTTACCGATCAGCGTATCAATGTTTTCGTAATCCCTGCCCTGCGCGATGACGGCAAACTCATCGCCGCCGACGCGGAAAACGGGGCTGTGCTTGAATGTTTCGCAGATAAAGCTGCAGGCGCTTTTGATGTACAGATCTCCCGCCTGATGCCCTTGGGTGTCGTTTACCTTTTTCAGGTCGTTCACGTCCAGAACGATGATGGCGAAGTCCTGCTGCGCATTTGCCGCGATGCGAAGGTCTATCTGTGCCTGCACATTTGCGAACGCCAAACGGTTCTTGGCGCCGGTCAGCGCGTCGATCGTCGCCTCGCTTTGCGCCTTGGCGAGACGCTTGGCGTATTCCTCCTCCTGCTGCACCTGGGAATCGATGTCGTTGAGCCCGACGATCAGGCGCTTTCCGCCCTTTTCCGTGAGCATTGCGGCCTTGAGCTGGACGTAGACCGGCTTTCTGCGGATCATGATGCGGTAGGTCAGCGAAAAGATGCCTCTGCGCTCGATCTCCGAGAACACGTTCTCGCGAGTGAAAAGCGAGAGGAAGCGCTCGATGTCGTCCGGATGGGCAATCTTTTTGGTGTTTTCACGGGCGGAGGTGAAAAAGTCCTCACCGTCCTTGGGCACGCCGAAGTCATCGAAGCCCTCCTTCGCGCTGAATTCGCGATAGCGTCCGCTTTCCGGAACGACGAGGTATATGCAGATATAGTCGCCGGTCAGCGCGCTGATGCGGGAATAGGCGATCTGCTCCTCCTGCAGGCGCTGCGCCTCACGCTGCTGCTTCACCTGATCGTCGACATTTGTCACGCCGATCACGATGAAGTGGTCATCCTTCATGCGCGAGACCTTCATGGTGACATAGACGGGGGCGTTGTCCCGCAGCTCGCGATAGGTGGTGATGAAGGTGTTGTCACGCTCCAGCGTTTCAAGAAGCTTACGCTTGTTCATGGCCTTGAGAAGAGCGTCGCGGTCGTAGGAATGGATCATTCGCTCGGCGTCCTTCCTCAGCGCTTCAAAGAAGCGCTCGCCGCGCCGGAACTCGATCAACTCGCCGCGATCTGCGTCCGTGCGATACTCGATGAAATCATCGGTGTCGACGTCGACGTAGTAAAGGCTTGTGTAGCTGCTTGCCATGGCCCGCGCCATGTGGGAGAACATGATGCCCGTGCTCCGCGCCCGTTCATAGGCTTCCCGGGTCGTGGCGTTTTCGCGCTGCACACGCACCAGATCGGTCACATCCTGGCACATGCCGAGAATGCACAGCCGCCCGGACATGTCGGTGTATTTGAGCTTGGTGGTCTGGAACTGCCGCTGGTTGCCGACGGCGTCCGGCACGTCCTCGAAGAAGATATAAGGCTCGTCCATAGACAGCGCCATGCGGTCGTCCTGCACGAAATGCGCCGCCGTTTCGGGGTCAAAAATCTGGGCGTCGGTGAGTCCCGCGACGCCCTCGGGGGTCTCCTTGTGCGCATATTCCGCAAAGGCCTGGTTGCAGGCAAGGTATACGCCGGTCGTCGCCTCTTTGGCAAAGCTCATTCCGGGCATGTTGTCCAAAAGCGAGCTGATGGTGTTTTTGAGCTCGGTGATCTTGGCTGCCTCCCTGAGGTCGCGCTTGAATTCCTCCTTTTCATCGCTGACGACGAATGTGTGCAGCAGACAGGTGCCCAGCAGATACGCGATACCGTAGAGCGGAAGATACGGGTACCAGAGCTGCACGAACAGAAAAAGCGCCATGATAAACCCGAAAAGCGCCAGCGCCAGACAGCGGGAGTTTTTCTTCGGTTCGCCGCGCCTGCGGATCATCGTGGAAAGGGCATGACCGGAAATCAGAAGCAGCATCAGTATCTGGCAGACCAGAAGCACATAGCGGGGGGGAAGCGCGCGGTAAACGCAAGCCTCGTCCACAGTGAACAGGATCGGCGTGAAGATATTTGCGATGGCCAGAACCGTGACGACACCCGCCAGCGCCCGCCCGGCATACAGCAGAAAACGGGCGGGTGCGTCCAGATAGGTCACGGTATACTGAGTCCAGCTGAGTATGCCGATCGCCATCACGATAAAGTATACGGTGGTGTCGGTGAACAGGGCGAGCGAAAGCTTGCGCGCCTCCAAAATGCCCCAAAGGATATCCGTGACGTAATACAGGAGAACCGCGAACAGAAATCGCCGGTACGCCTCCCATACGGGGTGCGACAGCTCGCTGCGGCGCTTGAATATGATATCCTGATTTTCGACCAAAAGGACAAGAAAAGCAAGCAGTCCGATTGCGGAATAATACACGCCGATCCCCCCTTTGCGGGCCGCGAAAAGAGTGCGCTGGACCCATCCGTGACCGTATAAATTTCCATACTATTATATAGTATGCAACAATATTCCGCAAAAAGCAACAGCAATTTTGGCGATTTCGGCGTGTTTAACGCAGCTCGTCGACCATCGCGGTCAGCACCGTGCGGGAGGAAGGCCATGGTCATTCATCTCCTATGAAGGTGAAGCGCCGATACGCTTTGCCGTCGCGCTCCACGGTCTCGTTCCACATCGACGCGGGGCGGACCCAGACGCCGCGCTCGCCGTAGAGCGCGCGGTAGACCACCATCGGCTCGCGCGTTTCGGAATGCGTGGCAAGATACAATACCTCGTATTCGTTGCCCTTGAAATGCCGGTAGCGTCCCGGCCTGATCTCGTCCATAGCGTTCCCTCCCCAAAAATTTGACTGGATTATACCACAGCTCCGCGGGCATGCCAAGCCCGCGGAGCTGCAATGGATTATACCGTCTGCGTTTTTACCGAGTTTCGTAAGTCCTTTTTCTGAGCCGCTGCTCAAAATCCGCGGTCGGCATCGGCCTGTCGAACAGATAGCCCTGCACCATGTTGATGTTGACGCTTTTAAGGAACTCGACCTGCGCCCAGCTCTCAACGCCCTCGGTGATGACGCTCATGTCCAGCTCCTTTGCCATTTTTGCCACGTTCGATACGACCACGCTGTCGCGCTTTGTGTCTGTATGCCCGTCGATAAAGGACTTGTCGAGCTTCAAAACGTCCGCTGGGAAATTCCTGAGAAGGTTCAGCGAGGAATAGCCGGAGCCGAAGTCGTCGATCGCCATGGCGATATCCGCGCTGTGCATATCGCATATAAACCGGCTGAGCCTTTCGTTTTCCTGCTCGCTCATGGTTTCAGTCAGCTCGACCTCTATATACTGCCGCGGGATATTATACTCGTCGAGTATCCTCTGGATGTGCGCGGAAAAGTCAGGGTCTATCAGATTCATCCTCGAGAAGTTTGTGGATATACGCACCGGCTCGATCCCCTCGTCCAGCCATCTTCTGATATCCTTGCAGACCTGCTCAAAAATATAGAAATCGAGCTTGCAGATGCTGTCGTCGGTTTCGAGCACGGGGATGAATTCGCCCGGCGTTATCGTTTTGCCGTCCCTGATCCAGCGCACCAGAGCCTCCGCGCCGGCAAGCACATTCTTTTCCGTGTCGACCTTGGGCTGGTAATACGGCCTGAATTCGCCTCTTTCCATCGCGCCGCCGAACATTGAAAGGATCTGCTTGCGGCGTATCGCCTTGCTGTGCATTTCCGGCGTCGCGAACACAAAGGGCGCATGCTTTTCGTTCTTCGCGACGTGCAGTGCGGTGGAACACCTTCCCAGAATGCCCTCGCTGTCCATTTCCGCGTCGTCGATATCCAGACATCCGGCGATCGCCTTCAAGGTCACAGTTTCCTCCTTGCCGTCGAAGTAGGCGGGGATATTGACGCCCTCCGTCAGCTTCAGAACGGCGTCCGTTTTTTCCTTGCGTACCATAAGCAGGAAGTTGTCGGCCGACAGACGTCCGGCGCGTTCATCGTTGCCGGCATAAGTCGAAAGAAGCTCTGCGTAGCGGATGATGATGCGGTCAGCCTCCTGCTTTCCGTAACGCTTGTTGACGGCTCCGAAGCTTTTCAGGTTGAGATAGAACGCGTTGTACTGAGTCAGCTTTTCGGAGGTTCTCAGAGAGTTCACGAACGTCCGGAAGCCCGCCGCGTTCGGAAGCCCGGTCATCGAGTCCGTTTCGGCGGCCTTCAGGACGACCATATCCTTCAGATAGTGGATGCAGTTGTCCTTGTGGTTGAACCCGTTATGTATGGCGATCGCCATATCCTCGCAGCTGTCGTATCCGCAGCAGGAACAGTTTATGTGACGGGAGGCCTCGGTGGTCTTGTTCATTTCAAGGAAGATCATATCAAGCTCTTCCGGATCGGGTATGCGCAGAACGCACTGCTCTGACCGGTCGGTATAAGAGCGCAGATAATCCTTCAGCTCCAGATGGGAAAACTGCTCGTTGAGGCAGCGCAGCCTTTCCTCCGGCGTGGAATACCTGGACCACGCGCTGCCCTCGCAGCTCTTTATGACGCTTTTTTGTATGTCGTGAAGCCCGCACAGCGCGTCGTCGGTCGAGGAGAGCCGAGGCTCGGTGCCTGTCCCGCAGAGGCAGCCCTTTTCGCAATTGAGCGCATCGACGAAGAGGAACGGCGTATTGCCGTCGCGCAGACGCGCCTTGTTTTGCTCAAGGTAGCGGTACAGACGTTTTTCGCCCTCCACCTGGCGGATAAACGCCTCGTTGCCGAGAAGCCAGAATACGTTTTCCTTCAGTCCGCCCGGCATGGGATAGATGGAGCCGAGCCCGTACTCGATCTCGTCCGTGCAGGGCTCGCCGGATATATGATGCTTTTCCACATACGCCATAAGGTGCTCGAAGGTCACGTTGTAATTGACGACGCCTTGGTTGTTCGGGTCGTCTATCTCCAGCTTTTTGGCGATGCACGGGCTGATAAAGGCAAGCTTGTCGGTGACGCCGAGCTCCTGCCTTGCGTAGATGGCGGCGCACATCAGCGGACTTTGGACGGGAAAGAGCTTTGGAAGCAGCTCCGGGATGTATCTCTCGATATACCCGACGACGGCGGGGCAGGGCTGGGAGATGCCGCCGACAAAGTTGTTCTGACGTATGTAGTTGATATATCCCCAGGTGGTGATGTCCGCTCCGAAGGACACGCTGATCATCCGGTTCGCGCCCAGCGTCTTCAGCCCGCCCAGCACTCCGGCGTATGTGTCGGGATAATTTGCGGGGAAGGACGGCGCGATCAGAAGGGATATTTTCTCCCCGTTATTAAGGTCGTTAAAAAAGCGTTCGGTATCATCGCGGAAGTCACGGGCGTCATGCTCGCATACGTCAAAGCAGGCGCCGCAGGCGACGCAAAGGCTGCCGTCGACCTCGATGCGCGAGACGCCGTTTTCGTCCGGCAGCGTCGATACGCACGCGCCGATGCAGCTGCAAGCGCGGATACATTTGTTGCAGCCGATACACTTGTCATTTGTATAAACAAGTCCTTTTTTCAACTTTCTCATAGACATTTCACGCTTTCCGAATTAATGCAGATCATACTACTTTATTCAAATCGACAGAAGAGAGAAAAAAGTAAGTGCGCCGCGCACATAATGATAATATGCATTATAAAAGGGAATCCACGCAAAACCGAGAACCTGCCTTCGGACCGGGAAATTGTGCATATCACTGATTTTTGCAATTATTTGATAATTTTCTTGCAATCGGATACGGCTTGGCGCAATATATAAGGGGTGTGTAGTATGCCATGATGCTTATTTGACCGAATTGGAAAGAGCGTACAAACACAAGCCTTGCGGGGATCACCTCATCGACGGAACAGATGCCAAACAAGACGTATTTCGCGTGGATGACTGCGCCTTGAGCCGGAATAACAGTGCCGGCACCACCTCCGTTGCCTTTGATGACGCCAACTTCCTGATCCAGATGCCGTAGCTTGTCAAAATCTTTTGCTGGGGTACACGCGCATTACAACCGAGCGATAAAGAAGAAACAATTAAAAATGGAGGGAGACCACACATGAAAAAAAGAGCAATTTCTCTGCTGACATGCCTTGCGGTGATAGCGTCACTGCTTGCACCGGTCGCCTATGCCGCGGAGACCGTATCGGACTGGGTGCCGGTTTCATCTGTGCCGGATGGTGCGGAGATCGTGAGCAGAAAATGGACCTATGTAACGGAGACTCCGTTTACAGTCAATTCTCCGAATGAGGCTGGCACAAATGCGCGCTACGTCAGCGAAAAGTGGGTCGATACAGGCAGCGGTTCAACGTATTACGCATCCATCCCGTCCGGGTTCGATACGTCTCATTGGCTATACAGCTATTTGAACCATCAGGCGTATTCCGCTTATTCCACCGACACGACGAAGCGCAGCGTATCGAACAGTTGGGCCGGCTATGTTTATTGGCACTGGATGTACGACTCCGGCAGAGGAAACGGCATCTCGCAACGTGCAATTCTGGATTACTGCGGCTACGGACCGGATACCGGTTTTTATTATAAGTATTTTGGTGCATTTACATCCACGAACGGTAACTACAGCAGTGACAGGTATTACTGCAACAGCCGTTCCATTACCAACTACATTATCCCGGAGAAATACACATGGGATGAGTGTCAGGGCGCAACGCGCTGGTTCCGCTTTGATTATTATTGCTCTACATACACGGACTCCAAAAAGGTTTATAACTATGTTCGTATCGGAAGCGGGGAAACCGATAATTACAGCAATATTCCCTCCAACGCTGTCCAGATAACCGAATATGTGAAGTATCGGATCCACCTAGACGATTGTCCCGCGCCACGCGCTGTTCATTTGGACGGCAGCCGTCTGCTTCCAACCGACAAGATCGAGCTGTTCTGCGATGTTGCCGGCGCAACGATCTACTACGCGCTTTCCGTAGACGGGGGCACATCGAGCGGATTCGCGCGGTATACCGGGGCTTTCGACATCCCGACTGCAAAGACTCTTATGGTGCAGACTTATGCCGAAAAAGACGGAATGGGCAGAAGCCCAACCGCTGTATTCAATTATACGATCGGGGCATCACAGGCACTACCGAGCGTTTCCACGCTCAACGCGTCGAACGTTACGGACACCACCGCCGTGCTGCACGCGAAAATTGAAAGCGAGGCTCCGCTGATATCCGTTTCCTTCCTGTATTTTGAAAAAAACAACAGCCGCTCCCGCTGCTCGATTGAGGTGAAGGACGGCAGTGCCGTGCAGATATCCGGCCTTCTGCCGGGCACGGAATACCGTGTTCAGGC
>JAFZQQ010000074.1 GCA_017620315.1 Oscillospiraceae bacterium
GATGAGGAAAACGGCCCGTTTCCGCCTTTGCAATGATTCCTCATATGATATGCGCGAATGAGGGAGAACAGTAAAACGGCACGGCGTGTCCGGCCGGAGACGCGGACACGTCGTAATATATTATGTAAACAATAATTATGTAAACTAACTATTTGGATGCGCCGGGACGTTCGAGCGAATAACCCATTTGCAGCAGGCTTGCCGTCGTGATAAAGGATATCCTTCCGTCCTTGCTGTAGGTGAAGGATTTCTTTTCCTCGCGCGAGGCGAACATCGACGTTTTAGCCTTGGCGATATCGTTTATCGACTCCCAGGTGTAATCGCCGGTCGCGCCCTCCGGAGGCGGAGTGAAGGTCCCTGTCCAGTACAGGACCTGCTCACCGTTTGAGGGGCGGTACTTCCAGACCTCGATCAGTTCGTCGGTGATCTCGGCGATGAAATACCAGTCGGATGAGGGATCGGCGCCGGCCTGCACCCACTTTCCGGTGAGCTCCGGCACGGGAGGCGGCGCGACGCGCTCGCGCACGGCAAACATATAGATCGCCGTTCCGCCTGCGAGCAGCAGAACGACGGAAAAAACGAGGATCCATTTCCTGCTGTTCATGCTCTTATTTTTTCTCCTTCCCTTTGTCCTTGCCCGAGAGCTTGCGGTCTATTGCCTTCAGTCCGGCAAGGCACAGCCCCGAAACGAACGCGAGGAGCGTAAGCCCCGCCGCCAGTTCTTTCCTTTTCATTGTTTAACCTCCGTTTTCACTCAAAGCCTCAAGCGTAACGTTTACAGTCATGCGCTCGCCGCTGCGGTCGATCTCAAGCGTCAGCGTCTCTCCGGCGCAGTAGCGCCGACGGGCGCGCATAAGGTCGTTGAGCGCGTTTATCGGCTCGCCGTCCGCGCCGATGATGCAGTCGTCGACCTCAAGCCCGGCCTTTTCACCGGGGCCTCCAGGTACGATCTCCGCGATCCGCAGGGCGTTTTCGCCGGTCGGCAGCGTGACCGGCGCGGTGAGGACGCTTATGCCGAGTACCGGCTCGCCCCTGATCTCGCCGTAGGCGATAAGGTCGTTCACCATCCAGGCGGCCGAGCTGATCGGTATCGCAAAGCCCAGACCCTCGACGCTGACGGTGCTGGTGGAGCCCATCTTCATTGTGTTGATGCCTATGACCTGACCATATTCATTGATAAGCGGCCCGCCGGAGTTTCCGTTGTTGAGCGCGGCGTTTGTCTGGATAAGCGTCATTCGCACCCCGTCCACATTCACGTCGCGGTTGATGGCCGACACGATCCCGTCGGTCAGCGTTCCGCGAAGCTCCACGCCAAGCGGGTTGCCGATGGCATACACGGTGTCTCCCACACAAAGCGCGTCGGAATCGCCGAATTCGGCGGTGGGAAGCATCTGCGCGTTGATCTTGATGACCGCGAGATCCTTCTCCTCGTCGAAGCCCACGAGCTTTACGTCGGTGAAGCTCTGCCCGTTGTCGAGCACGACGAAGCACTCCTGCCCGCCGGTGATGACGTGGGCGTTGGTGATGATATAGCCGTCGGTGGTGAAAATGACGCCTGTGCCGATGATCGCGCTGCCGCCGGGAAGCGCCGTCGCGACCGTGACCGTGCAGGGATTGACGCGGGCATAGACCTCCTGGACGGTCAGTGGTATACCATGCTCCTCCGAGTAGCGAAGACGCGTGCCGTCGCCGTTGGGATAGCGCTCTATCGTGGTTTCCTGGCGTGAGGATGCGACGGCTTCGGCAAAATCGAAATCGTACGAAAAGCCGTGGCGCTCGCCGGCTTTGGGCTTCGGCTCCTTGCTGCGCGCGTAAAGCACGCCGAGAACAACGACTGCGACGGACAGTATGCCGATGCACGCGGTCAAGACCCAGGTGCGGCGGGAAAGCTTCTTCTTTTCGGGCTTTGCGGGAGGCTCGTATACTATGACGTGGACGTCGTCCCGATCCTCCGGCCTCAGCTGCCCGGTGGGACGCCGGTCGTTCGTCTGGGGCGCAACGTATCGCTCCACGACCTCCTGCGGCCCCGGAGAGATATAGGTGAGAACGACCTCCTGCGGCTCCTCGGGAGCGGAAGCGTCCTCCTGATCGTACTTTGTGTTCTCTTCGTCCATGTGTTTTCCTCATCAGCCTCCTGCGAGGGAAAGAGTAAAGGTGAAGGTCGTAAGACCGTTCTCGCTGGTGACGGCGATATGCTCCTTGTGCTGGTCAAGTATAGTGCGCACGACATAAAGTCCGAGACCTACGCCGTCCTTGTCCTCCGAACGCGATTTGTCGCTTTTGTGAAAACGTTCAAAGAGAAAGGGGATCTCATCGGGCGGTATGGTGTCGCCTTCGTTGCGGATGCTGACGATCGCCTTGCCGTTGGACGTCGTCAGCCCAAGATACAGCGTGGAGCCCGTCCGCGCAAATTTGGCGGCGTTTTCCAAAAGGTTGTATATGACCTGCGTGATAAGATCGTTGTCGCCGAGCACGGTCACACTGCCGTCGGGGATGTCCGCGTCGACGTCCAGCCCGCGGTCGGTTATTTTTTTCTCCATTGAGATCAGCACGCGGCGCATGCTCTCGCAGACGTCAAACGGAGATTTGTGAAGCTCGCGCGACTGAAGCTGTGAGATATCCAGCATCCGCCGAACCAGACGGGAAAGCCTGCGGCTTTCGTCGGATATGATCCGCAGATACTGCTTTTCCTCCTCCGGGGGTATGGTGCCGTCCAGTATTCCGTCGGTATAGCCCGCGATCGTGGTCATCGGCGTCTTCAGCTCGTGCGAGACGTTGGCGATGAATTCCCGGCGCTGCCGTTCGGTCTCCTGCAGGGAGTCCGCCATGTTGTTGAAGGAGTATGCGAGCTCCGCGATCTCGGTCGGGTCGTCGTAATTGTGCATGCGGATGTCGAAATTGCCGTCGGCAAACCTACGCGTCGCCTCCGCCATCTCGCTGATCGGGCGTGACTGACGCATGCTCAGCCAGGCGCTGAAGACGACCGAGAGCAGCAGCACGGTCACAGAGGTCATCAGAAACATCCCGAAGAAGCCATGCCACATCGCGGTGAGCGCCTGCGCCTCGGTCACGGCGAGCACCACACCGACCGTCTCGCCCATAGAGTCGATCGGAACGCCGACGGCGAAGTGTTTGTCGGTATAGATATCTCCGAGTGTGGTGCGGTCGAAGCTCACGCCCAGCAGCATATCATTGACCATGCCGTCGGGCAGCGTCATGACCCTGCCCTCAAGCTCCGCGTCGGAGGTCAGCAGCACGTTTCCCTGAAGATTGCAGATCAGAAAGTCCGCGTCCGTCACCGAGGCGGCGAAGGTCGCGAGCTGCCTCATGCCGACAAGGGAACCGCCGTTGACATAGGCCGATACCATGCGCGAAACGACCTCCGCCTTGGCGCGCATATCCTTCTCGCGCTCGTTGCGCGTATAATTGTAGCTCAGCGCGAAGAAGGAGGCGCCAAGCAAAACGAGCGTCAGCAGCACGACGCCGGCTGTGAGCGTAAAGTTTTGCCAGTATATCGTTTTTATCCGGTCGCGGAAGCGGCCCGGTGCCTTTGGCTCGGTTTCACTCATGGCTCAGCCCTTGACTTCAAATTTATAGCCGACACCCCACACGGTCTTGAGCTCCCATTGGTCGCTTATGCCCTCGACCTTTTCGCGCAGGCGCTTCACATGGACGTCCACGGTGCGGGAATCGCCGAAGTAGTCAAAACCCCAGACCTCGTCGAGAAGCTGGTTGCGGGTATAGACGCGGTTGGGCGTCGCGGCAAGGTGATAGAGCAGTTCAAGCTCCTTGGGTGGAGTGTCGATCTTTTTCCCGTCGACAATGAGCTCGTAAGAATCGAGGTTTATGATGAGCTTGTCGAAGACAAGCTTCTTGTGCGTGTCGTCCGGGATCTCCGTGCGGCGCAGCACGGCGTTGATGCGCGCGAGCAGCTCCTTCATCTCAAAGGGCTTGACGACATAGTCGTCCGCGCCCATCTCGAGCCCGTGTATGCGGTCGTCGACCTCTCCCTTCGCGGTGTGCATGATGACGGGACACGTTGAGGTCTCGCGTATGCGCGCCAGCACACCCCAGCCGTCAAGCACGGGGAGCATCACGTCAAGCAGAACAAGGTCGGGCTCCTGAGCCTGAAACTCCTCGACCGCCTTGCCGCCGTCGGAAGCAAGGCGGACGTCAAAGCCTTCCTTGTCCATGTACATCTTGATCAGGTTGGCGATATTGCTGTCATCTTCAACAACGAGTATATTGCGTGCCATGAAAAGCCTCCTTAGCCTGCAGAAGTCGGCTCCGTGTGCGGCGAGCCTTTGTTTACAGCGCTAATATAAACCATTTTAACGCATATTTCCTAAACTAATTGTTAATTCGGCAGCATCACGCGACCGTCTCGTTGAGCCGCAGCTGCGTGCAGTTGCCCTCGCTCAGCTCCGTGAGCAGGGAAGAGAGCACACCAAGGGCAGCGGTGTCGGCGCCAAGCAGCACACGGCAGCTTCCACCGTTGCGGTCGGCGGCGGAGAAAATGCGCGAGCACATCCGCGAAACGGAGGGGTAACCGCCGCTGTAGTCCTGCTCAAAATGAAGCAGGCAGTATCCGGCGTCCTCAACCGCGCGCGAGGTTTCCTCGTCCGCTCCGGAAAGAAGCACCAGCCTGGTCTTTGTGTTTGACACAGTCCAAATGACGTAGTTTGCGTCCTCGATACGCCTGAGAGTCTCCTCCGCGCCGCCGGAGGCGTCGATGCGCAGCGCGGCGGTACCTCCGCCGGAGGCAAGGCGGCGCAGCAGATCGTCGGCGCCGGAAAGGCTTTCGGGAGTGAAAAGTATCGCGGCGTTTGCCGCGGAAAAGCGGAAAAGCACCTGCTCGGACGGAGTCGCGGCCGTGGACTCGACGGCGAGATAGATCGTGCGCTCTGCGGGCTCCTGCTCAACGGGTGTCTGTTCGGAGGGATCGGGCTCGGCGGGAGACGGCTGCTTTGAGCGTTCATACTGCATATAGCGCTGTGTCATGCTCGATCCGGCGGCGTCGATAAAGACCGGGTCGCTGAGCGAGACCGAGCTGTTCTTTATCCTGAGCAGATAACCGTAGGTCACGCGCGTATAACTGTACTCAAGCCCAAAAAACCTGCACAGCACGTCGAGAGGGAAGAAAACATGGTCGCCCCGCACGAAGACGGGGGCCGGGAAAATCTGAGAGTCCTGCGTCTCCGCGGTGCCGGAGGACAGATCGAAGATAAGCCCTATGCGCATCTGATAAAGCACGACCGTGTTCCTTTCGCGGTTGCGGTTATAGCGGATGTTGAAATCGTTGTCAACCAGAACGTCCTGCGGCACATAGATGGTGCCGCCGCTCCAGAAGGGCATGGTTTCGTCGCTCAGAGGGTATATTTTTTCGTTGGCCGCTGTAAAGATGACAGTGTCGGCCGCCCTGCCGCGCTCCGGCGCGACAGATACCAGCATGAGCAGCGCAAAAACAAAACAGAACAGCCTTCTCAGCCTCCGCATACGAAACCTCCTCTCCGCTGACCATATTTCCATTATATTATATCAAATCGTGGGGAATAATGCAATCCTTTCATTGCCGCCGCCGCAGAGCGGGAGACAAAAAGAGCGTTGTAAACCATTTCGGGGTTTTTACAAACTGTATCTTGAAAAACCGACATAATGTGCTATACTATACATGTTTAATTCTATGCGCAGCAAGCCCCTTTGAGCTGCCGTCAGGATGGCGGTAAACCATTTTTTAAGGAGTGTTGGCAATGAAAGAACGGAGTTTATTCAAGAGATTGGGGTTTCAGGTCGGCCTGATCACGATGGCCGCACTGATCGTCACCGTGGCGGTGATCCTGGTCGCGTCGCTGACCATGTTCCGCAGCTATAACGACGGCATCCTTGTCGAGCGTGCCCAAGTCGGTATGAGGGTCCTTGAGGATACGCTTGATCAGCAGATATCCATGCTTGACGAGCACTACGCGAGATGGGAGAGCGACAAGAATCTTGACACCTCGGTCACGACGAGGAACTCGCTGTACTTTGAAACCGCCTTTACGCAGAATGCCACTAATTCTTCGGCCTTCTTCGCAGTGACCGACGCTAACGGGGGCGTCATCTACAAGAGCGACAATTATCCGCTCTCTTCGTTCGATCTTGCCGCCGTGGCGAACGGCAAGAGCGTCCTGGGCATCTATCAGGAGGGCGACGTCCTTGTGGCGGTGAAAGCAAAGGCATTCACCGGGCGCCTGAGCTCCGGCGTGATCGTTGTCGGCTTCGATATGTCCGATTCCGCCTGGATGGAGACCGTCAAGGATCTTACCGCCTGCGACGTTACCATCTTCAACAACAACATCCGTCTTTCCACCACCATCATTGATCCCAAGACCAATAAGCCGGTGGTCGGCACCGCTATGGGCGACGCCATCAAGAAGACCGTTATTGACAACAAGAGCCCGTACAAGGGCAAGGCGACGATCATCGGCAAGCCCTATTACGTCTCCTATGAGACCATGTACGATTACAACGGCAACGTTGTCGGCGCGTACTTTGCGGGTTCGGATGCGTCCGCCGCGAACGCGGAGTTCAGCAGGGTCACTTGGATCGCTATTATTATCGGTATTGTTGCGCTTGTCGTGACTGCGGTCATTATTCTCTGGTTCTCCAGAAAGAGGATCGTCAAGCCTATCGAGCAGGTCACCCGCCTTGCCGAGGAGATGGAGTCCGGCCGCCTGATAGACACGGACGTCGATTACCGCTTCGCCGACGACGAGATCGGTGCGTTCGCGCAGAAGCTGCGCGTCACCAAGGAGCAGATCAGCTCTTACATAAACGATATTTCGAGCATCCTCGCCGCAATGGGCGGAGGCGACTTTACAAAGAAGCCGGGCGTAAGCTACGTCGGCGATTTCGAGCAGATCCGCAGATCCTTTGAGGAGATCGAGCGTCGCCTTGCCAAGATCGTCGGCAATATGGACGCCAGCGCCGACGGTGTGCGCAGCGGCGCGGGTCAGATCGCCAACGGTTCCCAGCTGCTTGCCGAGGGCACCACGCGTCAGGCGACGGCGATAGAGGAGCTCAACTCCACGCTCGCGAACATCAACACGCAGATCTCCGCCACCGCCGAGAACGCAGACCGCGCCAGCGAGATATCCACCGGCTGCCTCAGAAAGGTCGAGGAGCAGAACGCGCAGATGCAGACGATGCTCGAGGCGATGGACGAGATACGCGACAAGTCCGCGAAGATCAGCGCCATCATCAAGACCATCGAAGATATCTCCTTCCAGACCAACATCCTCGCGCTCAACGCCTCGGTCGAGGCGGCGCGCGCGGGCGCCGCGGGCAAGGGCTTCGCGGTCGTCGCCGATGAAGTCCGCAACCTTGCCGCCAAGTCCGGCGCCGCCGCGAACGACACCAACCGTCTGATCTCCGACACGGTCAAGGCAGTCACCGAGGGCGTCGAGCTCGCGCAGCGCACCGC
>JAFZQQ010000075.1 GCA_017620315.1 Oscillospiraceae bacterium
ACGGAGAGCGGCTTATGGAACGCAAGGAGGCGGAGGAGCTGTACCGCGCCTTCGGCAAGGCTGCGGCGAAGCTGCCGGACACATGGCGCATAGCTGTGCTGTCCTCGCACACGGAGTTCGAGCGTTGCTTCGGAAGACCGGCCGACAGGAAAAGAAAGCTGTACAACGGAATGCTCAAGTGTGATATGTTCATCTATGGGCGGAGCTGAGACTTTACATATATGCATTGATTTTTTGCCGCCGAGCAGTTATAGTAAGATTTGACGGACGGTTTGTCCGGCGGCTTATCCGCGCGTTCAGTTCTATTTGGGAGGACGTATCCCTTGAGACACATTTTTATCATAAATCCCGCGGCTGGAAAAACAGACAGTCGCCAGCGCGTTTATCAGATGGCGGACGCGCTTAAAAAGAAGCATTCCCTTGACGTTGAATGCATGCTGACCAGATCTCCCGGCCACGCGACGGCGCTTACCCGCGGCATAGCGGAGTCGGGCGGCGGCGTGAGGTTTTACGCCTGCGGCGGAGACGGTACGGTGAACGAGGTCGCAAACGGCATAGCGGGCTTTCCGAATGCGGCTATGAGCGTAGTCCCTATAGGCACCGGAAACGACTTTCTCAAGAATTTCGGCGCGGACGCGGCGAAATTTGCGAATCCCGAGAACCTGTGGAACGGCGAAACGAAGCAGATAGACCTGATCGACTGCAACGGAAGACAGTGTCTCACGATCGCATGCAGCGGCATAGACGCACGCATAGCCAGAGACGTTCACAGGTACTCCGCGACCCCGATTCTGGACGGCAAGAGCAGCTATGTAGCCTCGCTCATTGTCAATTTCCTGTTCAAGGGCATCGGCAGCCGCTGGACGGTGACCGTCGGCGACGAAGAGCTTGAACAGCGTGATTTTTCACTTATCGCAGTCTGCAACGGGCGCTATTACGGGGGCGGCTTTATGCCGGTGCCGGAGGCAAGCATGACCGACGGCGTGCTGAACACGCTTGTCGTGAAAAAGGTGTCTCGCCTGACCTTTGCGCAGTTTGTCGGGCCTTACAGCAAGGGCGACTATGAAAAGATATCAAAGTATGTTAAATGTTATACCGCGCCGCAGATACGCATACACTCGGAAAAGCCGAATATCGTCACCTGCCTCGACGGAGAGTGCGTATCGTCCGGCGACGTGACGATCCGCCTTTCCGACAAAAAGCTCAACTTCTTCGGTCCCGCGGGTTGTTCGCCGGACGCGACGCTCAGGCGAAAGTGAATAACAGTATAAAACTCCCCGGTCCAGTTACACAATGAACTGAACCGGGGAGTTTTGATTTGCGGGGGTTATTCGTCGTCGTCGAGGACCGCTCCGAGAAGTCCCGCTTTCACCTGTTCGCCATAGGCGTTGAGCAGGTCGAGCTCACGCTGCTCGTTCAGCTCGGTACGGATCATCTGTATATCCTGTTGAAGGCGGAGCCGTTCCTGATACGACTGCTGCATACGCCGCTTGTCCTCTGAAGCGGCAAATGCTGGAGAGTTGGCGGAAGGCGCTTCGTTGCGGGAATCGTCGCCCTTTTCGGAGCGGGAGGATGCACTGATAGAACTCTGCACGATCACCTGCGCGGACTCGGTATCGGGTTCGGACTGAGCTATGATCTGCGCGGGCTCGGCCTCCTGTGCCGTCTGCACGATGGTCTGCGGCGCGGCAGAGCCGACGTCGCTCTGCTGCAGAATGACCTGTGGGGGCATGTTGTCGGGTTCGTTCTGCGCAATGACCCGCGGAACGTCATCGGCGGCGGACGCCTGAACGACCGTCTGCGCCTCTCCGGCGGGCTGTGCGGCGACTTGACTGAGCTCGACCTGCGGCGGAATGGCTTCAAGGACGGTCTGCGCGGCACCGTCAGACTGGACGATCGTCTGCGGAGCTTCGGCGTCGGCCATGCCGGACTGCTCCGAGGCCTGAGATATCATGACGCGCGCGACCTGCGAGGCTGTATCTGCCGCGTAGCTTGCACCGGGGTTCTGGGGCTCGAGGGCGAGAAACTCGTTGGAACCGTCGCCGGAATAGCCGTAGGTTCTGCGAAGGCTTTCAAGATAGGCGTATGCCTCATTCGCGGTCACCTCACCGTCCCTGACCTGCCAGCGCAGCTCCTCAAGGGAGGCAAGCTCATCGTCCGAGAAGTGCGCAAGATCCTCCGCAGAGGCTATGTACCTTCCGCGGTTGCCGTTTGAAAGCACGGCGTCGATGCTTGGCGCACGTATGCCGTTCATTGTTCCCTCAAAGGACGAATGCTTGTAGTTGGTTATGCAGACCGCATAGCCATACTCGTCATATGTGACGTTTACCCCCTTGGAGGAAACGGTTTTTCCGGCGAGCGCAACGTTGCGGCTCATGTCCGGACGTTCTTTCATGTGTACGTGGTATTCCATTGTTTTGTTCTCCTTTCCTCGGTCTGGCTTTGGTTGGCTTGTTTCAAATTCTCCCTGACTTTGAACGTTTCTTGTCCTCGTACATTTCCGCGTCCGCGCGCTTGAGCACGCTTTCGGAATCCTTGTCCTTTTCCGGGTCGAATATCGCGATGCCCTTTGCTATGTGCACCAATTCCCACGGCTCCGACGCCCTGCGGTTTATGGCCTCCGTAGCCCAGTCGAAGCTTCGAAGCAGGATCCTCCGCTGATCAAAGGAGGCGTCCTGCAGCAGCACCGTAAACTCGTCGCCGCCCATTCGGAATACCGGGCTGTGGGGGAATGTGTCGCATATCAGGCGGCACGCCTGCTTGAGATATTCGTCGCCCTTTTCATGTCCGTAGGTATCGTTGATCTTTTTGAGGTTGTTGCAGTCGAACATGATAAATGCGAAGTGCGGCTCCTCTCCCGGAGAGGCGACCTTGATCGAGTCGTCCAGCTTGCGGGCCGCGATGGCGAACGCGCCCTTGTTTCTCACTCCGGTCATCGCGTCGCGGTACGCTTTGCTGTTCAGGTCGCTGATGTATATCTTCAGATGCTCGACCAGATGCTGGAATGACCTTGTCAAAACGCCGATCTCGTTATCCTCGCTGTAATCGAGCGTCACGTTGTAATTGCCGTCGGCAAGCTCCTGCGCGGCCTCGGCGAGGCTTCTGAGCGGATTTGTAAGGCGCTTCATCATGATGGCGGTGATGGTCGAGAAAATAAAGAGTATCGCAAGGGAGACCGCAAGCAGATAGTTCGTCAAAAGCGAGCCGCTTTGGTTTATTTCCTTCTCCGGAGCGGTGACCGCGAGCAGCATACCGCTGGAAAGCTCGCTGAAAAAGAGTTGCCGCTGCTCGCCTTCACTGTCATATATGATCGGAAGGGTGTTTCGGCTGATACCCTTGACTTCAGAGAAACCGCGCTCAAGCGCCGAGCCGGGTAGGACGGAGTTTGAGCCGCTCTCCAGAACGGGGTGATAGATAATGGTCCCGTCCTTCTTGATAAGAAAGGCAAAGCCGGTGTCGTATATTTGTATGTCGCGGATCTGATTGATCAGCGTGTCGTAACCGATGTCCATGCCGATCACGCCGAGGAAGGTTCCGGCCTTGTAGAGCGGTGCGACATAGGACGTCATTTTTAAGCCCAGATTCTTGTTGTCATAGGGCTCTATCCAGGAGGGGCGGCCGCGCTGTATCGGGATATAGTACCAGCCGGTATGCTCGACGTCGTCCTCACTGTAGCGGTCAAGCTTCGTGAGGCTTGTCTTGGCAAAGGAGTCGTTGCCGACGCGTGTGTACAAAAACCCCTGCTCTTTGCGGCTGAGCTCCGGATTGATGCGGTAATAAAACGTGACGACTCCGTTCGTCCGGTTTGCTATGCTGTGGAATACCGGCTCGATGTCGGCTATGTACCCGCTCAGATAGCGGTCGAAGGACTCCTGCTGACGAGCCTCCTGTACGGTACGCAGTTCTTCGCTGAGAGTGCCGTCCGCGCCGATCACGCCGCCGCGGGCAAGCTCGATGCTGCTCAGCTGCTCGACTGCGTAGCGCGAGACCATGTCGACCGACTGCTCTATGCCGTTGAGATAGGAATCTATGGCGCTGCTGCAGTTGTCGCAGGTAAGGCGCAAAGTATCGGCCGCGGCGGAAGCGCTCTTGCGCCGGATCGATACGATGCTGATCGTTCCGAGCACGATAACGCTGCTGAGGATCGCCACTATCGTCAAAGCCATGATCCTTATGCGTATCGAGTGCATATGCCTCACCCCTTGCGCTTACCCGATGACAGAAACATTGTTGTAGCGATTGTTGGACCATCCGTTCCATGGAGGCTGAAAGCCCTCCACTCTTTCGCTCACCACGTAGTAGTGGCTGCCGGAGAAAAGAGGGATCCACGCGGCATCCTCCTGCACTATCTTGCGCTCAAGCTCGCGATACTCACGGATGCGCTCGGTTTCGCCCAGAATACCGTGTGCGGCCTGTATTCGCGCCATAACGGACTCGTCGTGATAGCACAGGCAGCGCGACTGCGTGTTTTCCTCGCTGCCGAAAAAGGTGTCGATAAAGTTCTCCGGGTCGTTGTAGTCGGCCGACCAGCGCCCGTAGTAGCACGCGAGGATGCCGGACTTCCTCCTTGCGGTGAAGTTGTCGGTGTCAAGCACCTCAAGCTGCGCGTTTATGCCTATCTGCTGCCACATGTAGGCGATGAGCTCGGATATCTCGATCTTGGTCTGCGAGCTGTTATCCGGCAGACTGATCGTAAGGTCAAAGCCGTTTCCATAGCCGGCCTCGCTCAGAAGGCGGACCGCCTCCTGCGGGTCATAGGGTATTTCGGGGAGCTCGGGGTTATATCCCACAAGCCCGTGCGGGAAGATGCCGTTTTCAAGCGCGCCCCTGCCGCCGAGCACTGCCGTGAGCAGAAGCTGTCTGTCCAGCGCGAGCTGCAAAGCCTTGCGCACCCGCACGTCGCTCAGCGGTTCGACGTTCTCGTTGAGCACAACATAGGATATCCCGACGCGGGGACAGCAGTACAGCCTGTCCTGATATATGTCGCCGCGGATGAAATATTCTGATTCGCTGCCCATACTGTCAAGATCCAGCACGTCCAGCGAGCCGTTGCTGAAGAGCACGCTCTGAACGTCTGAGTCCGGCGCGATCTTGATATCGATGCCGTCACACAGCGGCGCGCCTGCCCAGCAGTACGGATTGGCAGTGAGCAGCAGCTCTGAATCGTGCACCCAGCGGGTGAAGATGAACGGTCCGGTGCCTACCGTCTGCTCCGCGACGGTCCCGAAAAGCCCGCCGGCGGAAAACGTCGTGCCCTCGTCGAGTATGGATGCGGCGGGAGTTGACAGACGCGCAAGGAACGAGGCGCAGGGATAGGAAAGTATGATCGAGAAATCATAGTCCCCGTGCGCCACAAAGCCGGCAAGCTTTGTGGCCGAGCCGTTCAGCAGAGCCTCCGCGCCGAAAATGCACGAAAACAGATCCTTGTGACAGGAGGCGGGGTAGGTCATTATACGGCTGAGGGTATAGCCCACGTCCGAGGCGGTCAGCTCGGCGCCGTTGCTGAATCGGACTCCCTCGCGCAGGTGGAAGGAATAAACATATCCGTCCTCGTCCACCGTCCAGGATTCGGCGAGAGAGGGAACTATCCTGCTTCCGCCGTTGTCGTTTGTTCTTACCTCCACGAGCCGGTCAAATACGTTAAGGGCGATGGTATAATACTCTGAGGTACACTGGGGATCGACGGTATCCGGCTCATAGTCGATAATGGAGAGATAGTTTTTGGTGCTGTCCGCCCGCGCGCGCAGCTCATCCGAAGAGACGGAATGGGGCGCCGCGCACGCGGTCAGAACAAGACAAAGCGCCAGTGCGGCCGCAACTACACGTATTCTATACGTCACCGCAAATGCCCCTCCTGTTTGCCGGCCGGAAAGCACATCCGGCTATTCTGCCTATTTTGGCGATTATAACATAATTTCTCCCCGATTACAACATTTTTATGTGAATTCTTTTTTGCTTCTTGTACCGCGCAGGCATGAAAACCCTGTGTTTATCTTGACAGGTCACAACACAAAAACTATAATGCAGAATATGGAGCCTGAAAGAGCTGACAATATCAAAGCGTTTCATTCGTTTTGGACTGCGCCGCGGCGCGCCCGCGGACTTGACGGAGAGCCGATGAGAGACTTCGAGCTGCTCACGCTGATGCTCTCCGCACTGGAGTGGCGCAGGCATTGCGGCGCCATATCCATGATCACCGACAGCCGCGGGCGCGATTATTTTGAGCGCGCGGGACTGGGCTCACTCTGGAGCGAGCCTATAGATGTGTCGCTTGACCGGATGGATGAAAGCGTGGATCCCACGCTTTTCTGGGCGGCGGGAAAGCTTGAGGCGCTCAGACTGACGCCGGCGCCCTGCGTGATGCTGGATACGGATATGATC
>JAFZQQ010000076.1 GCA_017620315.1 Oscillospiraceae bacterium
CGGCAAAGGTCTCGCGCACAGCCTCAAGCATGCCCCAGTAGACCGTCCAGTAGTCTCCCGCCGCGACCCACATGCGCGCGATGTACGAGATGCTGCTTGGGCCGTATTCCGAAAGGTGCACCTCAGTCCCTCCGGTTATCTGCGGAAAACGCGACATCGCGTCGTTCAGCGCGGCGTAAACGTCCTCGGTGGCGGAGTCGTATGAGGCGGTGAAGGTCAGGTCGACGCGCCTGCGCCCGAGCCGGTTGAAGTTCGTGACCGTCGCGCCCGCGACCGTGCTGTTCGGGATGATGATCTGCTTGTTGTCGACGGTCACAAGCTTCGTCGAGCTGAGGCGGATGAGATCCACCGTACCCTCCATGCCGCTGACGGAGACATAATCCCCAAGCGAGTAGGGCTGCGTCGTGAGTATCATGATACCCCCGGCGATATTTGCAAGCGTGTTTTGCAGGGCAAGCGAAACGGCAAGTCCGGCAACAGAGATCAGTGCGATGAAGCTGGTCACCTCGACCCCCAGCGAATCCAGCACCACAAGCGCCAGCACGACGCCGAGCACCGTTTTGATAACCGGTCTTATGTGTTTTTTGAGCGGCGAGAGCTTTTCGGAGTGGTCAAAGCCCTTGTCGATCAGCGTGAGCAGCACCTTGATCAGGATGATGCCGACGACCAGCACGCACAGCGCCTTGACGGCAGACGCCAGCGTAAGAGTGCCGAGACTCACGCCGGAGTCGGAAAGCAGGGAAGAAATGTCCATTTTCATACCTCCTGTTGTATTTTGCAAAAAGATTATAACAGGATGTGGTGCGCCGCGCAAGATACCGGCTTGTAGGCCGCAAAACATTTTTGCAAGAATTCTTGCAAAACGCAATGTGTTTTTGAATTGTGAAAGCGCCGAATTCACGAAAACGACAAATTTTAGGCTGAATTTTTGGTCAGTTTTTTCATATCTTCCGTCGCTTTTTCCATTGATAATAGCGCCGAATTCCATTATAATATACACTGAATTTGAATCGGGTGTTGTCGGCCTTACATTGTGACGGAAACGTTGCAAACGGGCGGCAGGATGAACCGATGGAACAGGGAGGTATTTATTTTGAGCAAAGTCATGTCATTGCACGACGCCGTTGCAAAATATGTTGAAAGCGGCGACGTACTCGCCACCGGCGGCTTCACCACCAACCGCAAGCCCTACGCGTCAGTCTCCGAGATCCTGCGCCAGGGGCAGAAGGACTTTATCGTCTATGCCGGTCCCGGCGGCGGTGAGGTCGATATGCTCATCGGCGAGGGCCGCGTTGCGGCGTACATCAACTGCTACACCGCGAACTCGGGCTACACCAACGTATCCCGCCGCTTCCGCGCCGCCATCGAGCAGGGCAAGCTGACCTACGAGGACTACTCGCAGGACGTGCTTATGCTCATGCTGCATGCGTCGTCCCTCGGGCTTCCGTTCCTGCCTGTCCGCCTGATGCAGGGC
This sequence comes from Oscillospiraceae bacterium, assembly GCA_017620315.1. Classification (GTDB taxonomy): domain Bacteria; phylum Bacillota; class Clostridia; order Oscillospirales; family Oscillospiraceae; genus Hominicoprocola. Next base: position 1,475 of record JAFZQQ010000076.1, read on the forward strand.
AGCGGTCTGATGAAGTACTGGGGCATCAGCGAGGAAAAGCGCAAGAGCATGCCCAAGATGGAGGATCTCAAGTGCGTTGAGATCGAAAACCCGATGGTTCCCGGTGAGAAGGTCGTTGCCGTCCCCGTGCCGAGGATCGACACCGCGCTCATCCACGTCCAGCAGGCAAGCCCCGACGGGACCTGCATCATCTGCGGCGACGAGTTCCACGATATCGATATCGCTGTCGCCGCGCGCAAGACCATCGTCACCTGCGAGGAGATCGTGTCCAACGAGTACATCCGCCGCGATCCCACCAAGACCCGCATCTTCGGCGAGTGCGTGCAGGCGGTGGTCAAGGCGCCTTACGGCGCATGGCCTGCCCAGTGCTATGACTATTATGACGATGACGACGCCGCGCTGAAGGAATACGACAAGGCGTCCAAGTATCAGAATGCCGCCGACGCCGTCGAGCAGCTCAAAAAGGCGGCTGCGAAGGCGCAGAAGGCGTTCGACGCCAAGCCTGGCGACGAGGCGCTTGCCGAGGCGCTGGAGAAGGCCAAGAAGGCCGCCGAAGACGCCGAAAGCGGCGCGAAGATCCCCGAGACCTTTGAGGACTATCTGAACAAGTGGGTCTACGGCTGCAAGGATCAGGCCGAGCTGCTTGACAAGATCGGCGGCAGCCGCCTGATGCGTCTGAAAAACGAGCCGCACCTCGGCTATTCCACGACGCACTAAATAGGGAGGGCTATCAATATGTCTGATTATACGAAGTACACCAAGCAGGAGATGCAGGCGTACGCCATCGCCAAGAACATCAAGGAGAACCAGATCGTCATCGTCGGCACCGGCCTGCCCCTCATCGGCGCGTCCCTCGCCAAGCGCGCGGTCTGCCCGAGCTGCCATCCCATCGTTGAGTCCGGATTGATGGACTGCGACCCCGTGGAGGTGCCGCGCAGCGTCGGCGACAACCGTTTCATGGCGCACTGCGCCGTGCAGTGGCCCAACATCCGCTTCGTCGGCTTTGAGGCGAACGAGTGGCTGCACGACGAGGATCGTCTGGTCGCCTTCATCGGCGGCGCACAGATCGACCCCTACGGCAATGTGAACTCGACCTGCATCTTCGGAAAGGGCGATTATCTCCAGCCCACCACGCGCTTTACCGGCTCCGGCGGCGCGAACGGCATTGCCACCTACTGCAACACCATCATCATGATGCAGCACCAGAAGCGCCGCTTTATCGACCACGTCGACTACATCACCTCCTGCGGCTGGATGGACGGCCCCGGCGGCCGCGAGCGCGCAGGTCTGCCCGGCAACCGCGGCCCGCAGATGGTCGTCACCGACCTCGGCATCATGAAGTTCGACGAGCAGACCAAGCGCATGTACTGCGCGTATATGTTCCCCGGCGTCACGCCCGAGATCGTGCAGGAGAATACCGGCTTTGAGATCGACTGCTCCCGCGCAGAGCTTATGGAAGGCCCCAGCCCCGAGATCATCCGCCTCATACGTGAGGAGATCGACCCCGGCCAGGCGTTCATTAAGGTTCCCAAGGACTAATAAGACAAGCAAAATCATTATAAATAAGAGAAGGAGAACACATCTATGAGCGATTATTCCATGCCCTCTTATTTCCAGTCCATGCCCACGATCGGCAAGGAGCTCTCCGGCATCAACGAGGAAAACATCGCCGAGATCCAGGAGGTCGAGCAGGAGATCCATGAGCTGCGCGAGGCGGCGCTTGAAGCGGGCCGTTCCACCGAATCTCTCAACGAGAGCGGACAGTGGACCGCGATGCAGCGTGTGCTCGAGCTTGTTGACGAGGACACCTGGTGCCCGCTCAACAGCCTCTACAACCCGGACGACAACAAGGACGGCAGCGTCGGCATCGTCAAGGGTCTCGGACGCATCGACGGCAAGTGGGCCGTCATCATCGCCAGCGACAACAAGAAGCTCGCCGGCGCGTGGGTGCCCGGTCAGGCGGACGCGCTGCTGCGCGGCAGCGACACCGCAAAGCGTCTTCGCATCCCTCTGGTCTATGTGCTCAACTGCTCGGGCGTCAAGCTCGACGAGCAGGAGAAGGTCTACCCCAACCGCCGCGGCGGAGGTACGCCCTTCTATCGCAACAGCGAGCTCAACCAGATGGGCATCCCCGTCATCGTCGGCATCTACGGCACCAACCCCGCCGGCGGCGGCTATCACTCCATCAGCCCCACCATCCTCATCGCGCATGAGGAGGCCAATATGGCAGTCGGCGGCGCCGGCATCGTCGGCGGCATGAACCCCAAGGGCTATGTCGACCTTGAAGAGGCCGAAAAGCTCATCGAGGCGCAGAAGAACCTCAAGGCGGACATTCCCGGCACCGTCGCTATCCACTACAGCGAGACCGGCTTCTTCCGCGAGGTCCAGGTCGACGAGGAGGGCATGCTCGACGCCATCCGCAAGTACATGGACTACCTGCCCGCCTACGATCCCGAGTTCTTCCGCGTGGACGACCCCAAGGAGCCGCTGTTCGACCCGAACGACCTGTACAGCATCGTTCCGTTCAACCAGAAGCGCAGCTATGATATGTACGACGTCATGGCGCGTCTGTTCGACGGCTCGGAGTTCATGGAGTTCAAGAAGGGCTACGGCCCCGAGATGATCACAGGTCTCGCCAAGATCGACGGTATGCTCGTCGGCGTAGTCTCCAACATGCAGGGCATGCTGATGAACTACCCCGAGTACAAGATGGCGACCTACGGCAACGCCATGGGCGTGGGCGGCAAGCTGTACCGTCAGGGCCTCATCAAGATGAATGAGTTCGTGACGCTCTGCGCGCGCGACCGCATCCCGATGCTCTGGATACAGGACACCACCGGCATCGACGTCGGCAACGACGCCGAGCGCGCCGAGCTGCTCGGTCTCGGTCAGAGCCTGATCTACTCCATCCAGTCCAGCAAGCTTCCGATGATGGAGATCACTCTGCGCAAGGGCACCGCCGCTGCGCACTATGTCCTCGGCGGCCCGCAGGGCAACGACAACAACGCCTTCTCCCTCGGCACGGCGACGACCGAGATCTACGTCATGCACGGCGAGACCGCGGCGACCGCGATGTATGC
>JAFZQQ010000077.1 GCA_017620315.1 Oscillospiraceae bacterium
GCAGCTCTGCGGCAAACGCCGGAGAAGCCCCGGGCGCCGCCGCAGACCTTGGGGAGGACGCTTTCGATACCGTGCCAACGGCTTTGCCGGTAAACGGCGTGTCCTCCGCGAGCGAACCGCCGGCGGAGACCGCGTATCTGGAAGTCCCGGCGGAAGCGCGGCTCCGGGCGGGAGAAAACGCACCGTCCGCGCCGATGCGGGCGAATACGGTTGAGCGCGCGGAGAGTTATCCGCAGCGCGGCGATGAAAACAAAAAGACGGCCCCGTCTGCGCCGGAGGCGACGGCTGCAAACGCCGCTTCCAGGAAGCGGCAGGAGCCTGCCGCGGCGGCGCGCGCGCTTCCGGTAAGGACGGCCTTCGACGCCGGCTCGCCGGCGGAGACCGCGTATCTGGAAGGCGCGGAGCCTGTGCAGACGCCGCGCGCGGCGCCATACTCCGCAAATGCATCCGCGCGCATAAGCGCGGATATACCGACGGCGCGAAGAAGCATGAGCGAGACGGCGCGAAGCGCGGGACGAAGCATCATGACCGCTCCGCCGGTGCTGGGCAGGACCCTGACGAAGCGCGCAATGACGCCTGCTCCGCCGAATGCGGAGGTGCCGGCAGAGAACGGCGGCGAGGCTGCGCTTGCGATGCCTGCGGCGCCGGGAAGCGGGGAATACGGAAGCGAGGCTGAGCTTACATACGCATTGGCGCAGTCCGAGACCTCCGAACAGGAGACGGAGCAGGCTCCGGAATGGGTGCAGAGGCTTCTTGAACGGACAGGCGGCGATCAGGCCGGAAGGATAAAGGAGCGCATAGCCTGGAGCGCGGACAGCCAGACGACCTGGAGCGCGCCGTACTCGCTGCCGAAGACCGGGGCGACCTCCGCGACGGGCTTGACCGCGCCGCCGAAGCTGACGAACGTTGTGGAACCGTTTGCAACGGGGGAGACGGTTTTCAGACAGAAGCAGGTGCAGACCGGCGACGCCGGACCCGGCTCTTCGCGGATGAGCGACGCGGAGCTGCGCCGCACGGCGGACAGGGTCTACGGAATGATAGAAGAGCGGCTGCGCAAGGAGCTGCGCCGCAGTGGAAGATAAAGAGAGGTGAACGGAAATGCACGTCGGCCTGCCAAACTCAAACATAATTCAGAAGCTGGACAAAATGGAAATCGAGAACCTCGACGGCGGAAAGCCGTTCACCGTGCTTTATAACCCGCAGAGCTATTCGCAGTCGCGCAATGTGCATTACGGCAGCACCAACATGCTCGGCAGCAACGGCCCTGTGGTGCAGTTCCAGAACGGCGGAGCCGAGCAGGTGCATTTCGACCTCTTTTTCGACAGCCTGTACGCAGGCCCCGAGGTCGGCGGCGGGATCGGGGACAAGGGCGCGTTCACGGTCAACATGATGATGACGGACAGCACCAACAAGATAGATATACGCGATTACACCAAGAAGGTGTACGGTCTCATGGAGGTGCAGAAAAACGTTCACCGTCCGCCGCTGCTGAAGGTGAAGTGGGGCTCGCTGCAATTCATCGGCTTTCTTGCCCAATGCGCGCAGCACTTCACCCGCTTTGACGCAAAGGGCCAGCCGGTGAGGGCAATACTGAGCTGCACCTTTGTTGAATGCCCCGAGCTGAACCGCCCGTCTCCGGCGATGCAGTCGCCCGACACGACGAAGTACCGCGTTTCGCGGACGGGGGATTCCCTTTGGGCGATAGCCGACAGGGAGTACGGAGAGTGTGAAAGATGGCGCGAGATCGCGCGCGCGAACGATATCGACAATCCGCGCATGCTCTCGACCGGGGACACGATAGCGGTGCCCGCGCTGAAGGATTGAGGCGCGCGGGGCGCTGCCGCACCATTCAAAGAGCAGGGGAGGCGCCGGAGTGGATAAGAAAACCTACAGCCTCAAAACACTTGAAAAGAAATACGACCACTTCCTTGCGCCCTCGTTTGAGATAACCGTTGCGGGCAAGGTGTTCGCGTCAAAGAGCGTGCACGTCACGGTGCTTGAGGTCGAGCTGTCATGCGATGGCACGGCGGGCGGTTGTTCCTTCGCGGTCGAGGGACAGTATGACCACGAAAAACAGAAGTGGGAGAACGGCGTTGCGGATGTGGTCGAGGTCGGCGCCAAGCTGGAGATAAAGGGCGGTTATGTGAAGAAGGAGCTCATCTTTTTCGGCTATGTCGACGATTATACCCTGAGCTTTTCGGAGAACGGCGCACCGGTCATCGAGGTCACGGGGCTTGACGGCCTGGGCTATCTGATGAGCATGCGCGAGCCGATCTATGCGGGAAAGCGCAAGGCGGCGGATATCGTAAAGGAGATCCTCGGAAAGAGCAAGTCGGCGGGCTTTGCAAAGGATATACATATCGGCACTCCGAAGGGCTTCGACGATACGCCGATCGTCAAGGAGCGGGTGGACGACTGGACGTTTTTGAACCTCATGGCGCAGCGCTACGGAATGAGCCTTTTCGCCGTCGCCGGAGAGCTGATATTCGACAACGTGACGGGAACCAACAATCCCATACTGACGCTGAAGATGGGAAAGGATCTCTACTACTTCAAAAAGCGCGTAACGCTTGCCCGCCAGATAGGAAAGGTGGAGATCTGGGGCAGAGACGTCAACCAGAAAGAGATAAAGGGCAACGCCACGCACGTTAAAGTTGGCAGCGGCAAGGCGGCGAGCGATATCGTTTCGAGCATAAAAAAGGCGGCGCTGCGGGAATACAGCGAGCTTGTGCGCACGAAGGAGGACTGCACCGCTATGGCGCAGAACAGACTGAACGGGCTTGCAATGGGCTTTGTGACGGGCGACGGGGCGTGCATCGGCATCCCGGAGCTGATACCCGGACGCTATATCGAGATCACCGGCGGGGACAAAAAGACAAACGGGAGATACTTCCTCTCCAAGGTGAAGCACATATTTGACAACGAATCGTACAGAACAGAATTCCAGATCAAGGGGGCCAAGGCATGAGTATCGCAGAGCAGATGGATACGCTGATGCGCAGCCGAGGCGGGCCCGACCGGCACGAGATGTTCCGCACGGGCATCACGCTGGGCAAGGTGACAAATATCACGGACGACAAGAACTTCAACCGCGTCAAGTGCCTGCCGATCGGCTCAAAGGACGAGGAGGAGACAGACTGGTGCTATGTGATGACGCCGATGGGCGGCAAGGAGTGCGGCGCGTTCTTTTTCCCACAGGTGGACGATCTGGTCGTGCTTGCCTATCTTGACGGCGATCCGCACCGCCCGTTGGTCCTGGGCGGTTTTTGGAACACGGATGTGAAGCCTCCGCTGCCGATAGAAAAGGGCAAGAACGAGGACTACCTCCTGCGCACGCCGAATAAGATAGAGCTTGCCATGCACGACAAGGACAAGGAGCAGAAGCTCACCGTTACGATGCCCTCCGGCACCGTGCTTGAGCTGGACGATAAGGAAAAAAAGGTACACATCCACGACAAAGAGAAGAAAAACGAGCTTCTGATGGAGCTTGAGAGCGGCAGTGTGACGCTCAAGGCGGAAAAAAAGCTCACGCTTGTCTCCGGAAAGTCTCAGATCGTTCTTACCGAGGACGGAAATATAGAAGAAAAGGGCAGCAAGAAGCTGACAGAGAGCTTTAAGGACATCGACTCCGAGGCGACCTCGTCCGTGCAGATCAAGGGCAAGAGCAGCGGGATCAAGCTCGAGGGCGCGAGCATAGAGGGAAAGGCGAACGGACAGCTGAAGCTGCAAAGCGGTATGGCCGCCATAAAGTCCAACGGCATGATGGAGGTCAGCGCCTCCGGCGTTACGACCGTAAAAGGTTCGATACTGAAGCTGAATTAGTGAATGGATTCCAAGTAGCTTGTCGGGAAAGGAGGGTGCAGAGGATGCAGGGAAGAGAGTTCCTGGGGCGGGGTCTCAAATTTCCGCTGCAGGTGGATCCCAAGACGGGAAAGCTTGCGATGACCGAGGGCGAGGACGATATCCGCGAGGCTATAGGCATCATCCTTCGCACCACCGTCGGCGAGCGCGTTATGCGTCCGGACTTCGGCTCCAATGTGATGGATTACCTTTTCCAGCCGGCAAACGGCGGTGTGCTGCACGGCCTTGAGCACGACGTTCGCGAGTGCCTTTTCGATCAGGAGCAGCGCATTGAGGATATCGAGGTGCAGTGCCGCGAGTCAAACGAGCTTCCGGGCGGTATCATCGTCGAGGTTTCATATACGGTAAGTAGTACAAACAGCAGATATAACCATGTGTATCCCTTCTACCTGACGGAGGGCGAAGAAGGAGGCGGCGCAGGATGAAGCTTCCGATGCTTGACCCGCGCAGCCGGGATGATATCCGCGCGCAGCTTGAGGTGCTTGCGAAAAGCTATACGCCGGAGTGGCGCTGCGAGGGAGCGGCGGACGATCCCGGAGCGGCGCTTGCGGAGCTTTTCTGCGACATGCACGCTGAGACGATCGAGCGTCTTAACGCGCTGCCGGAAAAGC
>JAFZQQ010000078.1 GCA_017620315.1 Oscillospiraceae bacterium
AGAGAATACCGCTGATGTGTTCAGATCTTTCGGTATTTTTATCAAGCCATAAAGAAATCCCGCTACCACAAGGACGAGAGCCGCAATGTAAAGGATAAAAAAGCGTACAGCCTTATACCTCTCGATAATCATTTGATTACGCATTCTTTCCACCTCCAGTAACAGAAAGAAAGTATTCTTCCAAGCTTTGTTCGGCAACCGATAATTCTTTTACAACAATTTGATTGTTCATAAGCAGCTTTGCTAAACTCTCTGACCTTTCGGCATAGGAGAAGAGATGCATTGTTTCTTCATCAACAACCTTGTACTCAACGTCATTAATCGCATTTTCAATGACGGTTATACATTTCGGTAATTCGCTTGTCTTAATTCTTATATACTGCCGACATTTCTCGTCCAACTCCTCGTGTGTCAGCGATTCGAGAATCCTGCCCTTATGAATTATATAGTAATCGGTGGCAAGCAGATACAGTTCGCTCAAAATATGGCTGGATATGAACAGAGTTACATCGTTTTCCTCGTTCAGCCTTTTCAGCAACTTACGCAGTTCTGATATGTTTTTGGGATCAAGACCATTGATGGGTTCATCAAGGATCAGTAACTTCGGCTTGTTGATTAAGGCCATTGCAATACTGAGCCTCTGTTTCATACCCATTGAGAATTTTTTTACCTTTTTCTCTCTGACATCGCTAAGACCAACCGTACTCAGCAACTTATCACAGATTCCCTTGTCAGGATTTCCGATTAGAATTCGTTGCAGTTCAAGGTTTCGCCATGCGGAGTATTCGGGATAAAGCGCGGGAGCCTCTATAGTGCTTCCAATACGACGGCGCATCTTTAATATGTCGGCAGGATCGGTTTTACCAAACAAGGAGAAATCGCCGCTTGTAGGGTAGAGTAAACCTGTCAACACCTTCATCAGCGTGGTCTTTCCCGCACCATTTTCGCCGATAAAGCCGTAGATGTGTTTTTCTCTTAATTGTATGCTCACATTGTCAAGAGCGAAAAAGCTACCGTATTTTACGGTAATTCCATTCGTTTGCAGGATAACATTTTCCATATAAGCAAACCTCCTTTTCGCATTTATAATGACATACAACTCCGCAATCTTTCTTCAGCAAATCTAAAGAAAACCTTAATTTACCAAGCGATAGCCGATTCCATATACCGTTTCGATGTATTCCTCCGATGTAAATTTGGCAATTTTCTTTCGGAGATTGCTGATATGTACATTCATGGTATTGTCATCACTTACATACATATCGCCCGAAATGCTCTCATAAATCCTCCGCTTGGAAAACACCGTTTTGGGATTTTTCAACAGCAGCTCCAAGATCAAATATTCCGTAACGGTACAGGTGATTTCGCTTTCTTTGACATATACACGCTTCGCTTCGGTATCAAGGCGTATATCCTTAAAGACAAGCTGTTCAGGGGACTGAGCTTCCGTCCGGCGGAGAACTGCTTGTATGCGAAGCATAACTTCATCGATGTCAAACGGTTTTGTGATATAATCGTCCGCACCAATCTTTAATAATTCTATCCTGCTGTAAACCTCTGATTTTGCTGAGATAACGATGACGGGGGTATCCTTGACGTTGCGCAGCTCCTTTAGCACTTCCTCACCGGTCTTCAGCGGGAGCATTAAATCCATAAGTATAATATGGTAGTCTTTGGACACCGCCATATTTAGCCCGTCAATCCCATTCTCGGCAGAATCTACTGCGTAGCCGCTTTTTTTGATAATGCTACAAAGAAGGTTGTTTATAGTTTTATCATCTTCCATAACGAGTACTGAGAACACAACATCACCGCTTTCTTTCTGTGTTAGCCACACCAGATTGCCGCCGCGGCCGCTTTCAGGTTTTATTGCTGTTCGCGAATTCTCTTTTTCCAGCAGCGGTGGCACATCGCCACATAGCTGTCGTTGCCGCCGAGCAGCACCTGCTCGCCCTCGGTGACGACGCGCCCGCTGCCGTCGATGCGGGCGTTGACCGTGGCCTTGCGTCCGCAGGCGCAGACGGTCTTAATCTCGGTGATCGAGTCGGCCAGCTCCATCAGCCGCCGGGAGCCGGGGAAAAACTGCGTCAGAAAGTCGGTGCGCAGGCCAAAGCACAGCACCGGCAGGTCTTCCTCGTCCACAAGCTCGCGCAGCTGGTCGATCTGAGCCGGAGTAAAAAACTGTGCCTCGTCGGCGATGATCACATCGCGCTTGCCGGAGCGGCGATAGGCTTCGCGGATATCCTGCTCCGGAGTGATGACCTCGGCATGCCGCTCCAGCCCGATGCGGCTGCGGATAACGTCCGCGCCGTCGCGGGTGTCGACGCTGGGCTTAATCAGCCAAACGCTCATGCCGAGCTCCTCATAGTTAAACTGCGTAATGAGCGCCTGCGCGGACTTGGACGAGCCCATCGCGCCGTATTTAAAATAGAGTTTAGCCATGCGCGCCCTCCCTGGTCCGGTTGAGATGCGCGCGCACGCGCTCCATCACCATTTCCAGCGCCACACGGTTGTGCCCGCCCTCGGGAATGATGATATCCGCCCGGCGCTTGCTTGGCTCGACAAACTGCTCATGCATGGGCTTGACGGTGCTCAGATACTGGTTGATGACGCTGTCCAGGCTGCGCCCGCGGTCGCGCACGTCGCGCACGATGCGGCGCAGGATACGCACGTCCGCGTCGGTGTCCACATAGAGCTTGATATCCATCTGCTCGCACAGCTCTTTGCTCTCGTAGATCAAAATGCCCTCGACCACGATGACGCGGGTGGGATGCACAACGAGGGTCTTATCCGTGCGGTCGTGGATGGCATAGTCGTAAACGGGACAGGTAATGCTGTGTCCCCGCTTGAGCTCGCGCAGCGCCTCGATCAGCAGATCCGTGTCAAAGGCGTTGGGGTGGTCGTAATTGAGCTTGGCGCGCTCCTCAAAAGGCATGTCGTGGTGTTCTTTGTAGTAGTTGTCGTGGTGGATCACGGAAACCTCGCTGCCGAAGCTCTGGATCAGGCGGCGCGTAATGGTGGTCTTGCCGCTGCCGGTGCCGCCGGCGATGCCGATGATCATGATCTGGTTCTCGCTCATCTCTCTATCCTCCTGCCGGATTTCTCTTTATCTTTTATATCATATCACAGAGTTTGCCGCGTTTCAATTTGACTTTTTCCCTTTTTGCTCATATAATAAAGCTTATAGGAAAAACAAACAAAATAACAACAGGAGGAACACTCAACATGCCGACTCCCCACAACACCGGTAAAATCGAAGATTTTGCAAAAACCATCCTCATGCCCGGCGATCCGCTGCGCGCCAAGTTCATCGCCGAGACCTTTTTGACCGATCCCGTCCTCGTCAACAACGTCCGCGGCGTGCAGGGCTACACCGGCACCTGGAAGGGCGTTCCCGTAACCGTGATGGCCTCCGGCATGGGTATGCCGTCCATCGGCATCTACAGCTGGGAGCTGTTTAACTTCTATGAGGTGGAAAACATCATCCGCATCGGCTCGGCCGGCGCGCTGCAGGACGACGTGAAGCTGCGCGAGATCGTCGCCGGACAGGCCGCCTGCACCAATTCCAACTATGCCAAAAACTTCGGTCTGGGCGAAGCCTCCAACTTCGCGCCCATTGCCGACTACACGCTGCTCTCCACAGCTGTGGAAGCGGCAAAGGAGCACGGCGTGACGATGCGCGTGGGCAACCTCCTCTCCTCCGACACCTTCTATCTGCCCGAGGGCTGCGCCAAAAACGACCAGTGGAAGCAGATGGGCGTGCTCGCCATTGAGATGGAGTCCGCCGCGCTCTACACCAACGCCGCCTACGCGGGTAAGCGCGCGCTGTGCATCTGCACCATCTCCGACCACATCTACCGCCCCGAGGACAACCTCTCCGCCGAGGATCGCCAGAATTCCTTTACCCAGATGATGGAGATCGCGCTGGACACCGCCGTAAAAATGGCGGCGCTTGGATAAGCGTCGTTTCCCCGAAACTTAATCTTTCTGAAAATGCCGTCTTTCGACGGCATTTTCTGTTTTATTGTGATATAATATGAAAAAAATCCGCAAATCCTTGTGCACCCCCGCCTGGAGGTCTCTATGAAAAGCTACCTTGTTGCTCTGTGTCTTCTGCTTGCGCTGGCGCTCACACTCGCCGGCTGCGGCGCGCCGCGCGAGGCGGAAGAATCCGTGCCGCAGCCCACGGCGGAAGCGACGGCGGCGCCAAGCCCTGCCGCCGTACAGACGCCCGCGCCCACGGTAACGCCAATACCAAGCGCCGCCCCCGTCGAGCTGCTGCTGCAGCGCATGACGACGGAGGAAAAGCTCGCGCAGCTGCTGCTTTTCTGCTGCCACGACACGAGCGAAGCGGAGACAGCCGCCGCACATTCCCCCGGCGGGATCTGCCTCTACGCCGACGCCTTTGCCGGGAAAGGCGCGGACGAGGTGCGCGCCATGACCGCCGCGCTGCAGGAGGCTTCTTCTCTGCCACTGCTGCTGGCCGTGGACGAGGAGGGCGGCAGCGTCTGCCGCGTCAGCAGCGAAAAGCTGCTGCGAAACACCCCCTTTCCCTCCCCGCGTGCGCTGATCGCACAGGGCGGACTGGCGCTGGTCGAGAGCGACGCGGAGGAAAAATCCCGCCTGC
>JAFZQQ010000079.1 GCA_017620315.1 Oscillospiraceae bacterium
GATACTTCTGCACGGTCGCCTCCTGAACGGGCTTGCCGTGATGCGTCCGCTTCCGCAGCTCGATGAGCATATTCTCAAGCGCGATGGGACGCAGCTTCGAGAGCGGGATCGCGCCGATGTACTGGAACGTGACCTCCAGCATCCGCGTGTACATGGCGAGGGTGGTGGGCGCGTAATTCGCCTGCCGCTTGAGCCAGCTCCGGGCGAAGACCTCGAACGGGGTGTCGGCGTCCTCGCCGAAGCCGTTCTTCACCAGCCGCTCAAACTCCTCCGCCTCGTGCGCGACGTACTGCGCAATGGAGCGCGGGTGAACGCTTTCGGGGACGTGGATGGTCTTGGCACGGGAGATCTTCTTGCCGTTCGCGCGGTAACCGTTGCTGACGGTGATCTTATATTTGCGGGGATCAAGCTTTTTGATGCTTGCCATATCAGACTCCTTTGCAATATAATTCGGACAGAGGAGCAGAGCGTGTCACATAGACATGCTCATGCCGAAGCCGTGGTACTCCTCGAACTCTTCCTCTTCGGCAAGCCGCTGCTGCTCTTCCTCCTCGGCGCGAAGGCGCAGTGCTTCTTCCTCCGCCATCCGCTGCCGTTGCTCTTCCGTCTGCCGCCGATCCTGCTCCTCGGCTTGGCGCTGCTTTTCCTTTTCTTCCGCCTCGGCAGCGGCTCTGACATGGGCGTCGGAAATCATCTGACGCATGATCAGGTCGGACAGCTCCGCCGCCGCGCGCATCGCGGCCTCGGCGACCTGTGCGCCCGAGACGTTGTCCTTGTCCTGCACGGTGACGGTCGCGCGCGAGAGCTTTTGTCCCATCGCAAGCATCAGCCGGATCTCGTCCTCGCTGTGGTGAACCGTCTCCAAGTGGAAGCGCGGCCCGTCGCCGCCGAGCAGGGCGTCTATCGCGCCCGCGATCCCGCCGACCGCGTCGTCCAGCGTGGGAGTATCCTCGCCGTAGAGCGCGGCGGTTTCCTGACGGTTCTCCAGATACGCCGCGCCGCCCATCTCAAAATACAGCTCCATGCTCTCGCGCGTGAGCGTGCTGTCGAAGAGCTTGCTGTCGCGGCAGCGGATGTTGTCAGGTGTCGTATAGGTGATGTATTTGTGACCGTCCTCCCACTTGACGCCGTAGCCCAGCTCCTCCATCCGCGCGATGAACTGCTCCCGTGTATTGCTCTGCTCCATCGAAGAGCGGATGTCGCGGCGCAGATGTTCCTTCCACTGCGGCACGCGGAACGGATCGGCCTTCGTCTCCGTGACCGACAGACCATATTGACGGCACAGCTCGTTGGAGAACTCCTTCGCCTGACGCATCTCCTGCGCGCTCTGGTGGAACTTCATTCCGTTCTCGTAGTTGACCGAGTTGAGGATGATGTGGTTGTGGATGTGCGCCGTGTTCATGTGCGTCACGACGAGCGCCTGATAGCCCTCAAAGTATTCCGCGAACTTGCAGCCGATCTCGTGCGCCGTCTCGAAGTCCAAAGGATCGTCCGGGGAGAACGCCTGCACGATATGGTAGTAGGCACGGCCGTCGGTTTTGTGGAACTCCTTCTTCACCGACTCGAACTCGTCGAGCGCGGACTCCGCCACACAGTTGACGCCGGTGATGAGCCGCTCGTCCGTTTTTTCCCTGTCCTCGACGTAGTCGATGATGCCCTTCAGACTTCGCGAGACTGCAACGAATTTAACGCTTGCCATACCTTCTGATACGCCTCCGAGAACCGTTCGTAGTTGACCTGATCGATGCGTCCCATCCGCGCCATGACCGTGAGCTGGTTGAGGTTGTTGCCCTCGTAGCGCAGCTCCTGCGCCAGCTCATGCAGCCCCTCGAACACAACGACGGGACGGCAGAGCGCGGCCTCGCGCACATAGGCGCTGAGCGAGAGCCCAGCCTTGTCAGCCTTCTGCTGTATCCAGAACTTCTCCCAGTCCGCGACGCGCAGCCGGATGAATTCTTCTTTTGCCATTCGTTTTTCTCCTTCCGTGATAGGGGTGCGGGCTTAGCCCGCTCTGCCGAAGTGGGCGGTTTGGGCCGGAAGGCCCAAACCGTACCACGAAGGCGAAACTTGTCACACTCTAAAGAGTGTTCTCCCATGCCACGCCCCCAGTGCGCGGTCGCCGAGGCGTCGGAAGCAGCTCCGTATCGTTCGCTTCCGCGCGGGCGCGTAAGCTCACTCGCTCCGCGCTTCCTCCTTTTCCCGCCAAACCCGCTCCGCTGGGCTTCGGCGGGAGGCGGCAGGGGCGAGGATTCTCTTTGCGAGGCGACAGGGCGGCAAAGAATCGCTCACACGGCGCGCTGTGCATTGGGCGGAGGAGATACGCAAGTTGCCTCGCGGAAACGAACTTGCGCATCTCGAACGCAGAGACGGAGCACAGGCAGAGGAGAGAATTCTCTTGCCGCGACACGACCGCACACCGCTTGCCGTAAAGGATTGCGGAGTGGCAGAGGTCAAAACAAGTACGAGGTTCCGACCGCCGCCGCAACGCAAACGACGCAAGTTTTGGGGGAGCGTTTTTTGCGTCACTTGCGTATCAGGCGCTCGCCGGAGCGGCATAGGTGACATCCACGAGACGCCGGTTCGACGACTGGTGATCCCAGTAGGTGACGCCCAAGCGGGCGAGTTCGTACTGGCAGTTGTTCATCATCTGCTTGAGACCCTTCGGATGGACTGCCTTGCCGACGCGCTCGGCGATGAGGTCCGCAAGCTGCTGGTTGCCGCCGGAGTAAGAACCGCGCTCACGCATCAGCTCGACGAGCGCGCGCATCTCCGTCGGCATGAGTACCGTCGGCTCCTTGAGCGAGTCTTTCAGTACGCGCCCTGTGCCGGTCTCTTTGTCAAACTCCAGCTCCAGCAGACGCATCTCGATGTCGCGTCCGGTGCAAAAGAGCTTGGCAACGTCTCGCGTGCGCTCGTCCTTGTCGAGAACGAAGCTGGTGTCCGCCGCTCCCACGATGCCGGTTGTGCCGGAGAGATTGTTGAGCGGATCGTCCCTGTCCTTCTGCTTGCGGACGTGGTGGACGAGCACCAGCGCGATGCCCAGCTCGTCGGCGAGCACCTTCATCGCGCGCACGTCGATGTAGTCTCCGGCGTAGCTGACGTCGGTGTTGCTGCCGCCGCGGATGATCTGGAACGTATCCACGACCACCAGCTTGATTGCCGGATGCAGGGAGACCTGCTCGCGGATCTGCTCACAAAGACCGTCCTCAATGGTACCTGCCTCGATTGCAAAATACAGTCCGGGCGGAACGATCTCCGTGACGGTGAGCAGGCGTGTCCGCACACGGTTGATGCTGTCCTCCAGAGCGAGATAGAGCACCTCGCTCTGCTGTACCGGCAGATCCCAGAACGGTTCGCCTCTTGCGACGTGAACGCAGAGGTCGAGCACCATCCATGACTTGCCGTACTTGGACGGGCCGCCGAGGAAAGTGAGACCGTGCGGAAGCAGACCCTCAACGCAGAATGCCACGGGCGGGAGGTACATCTCCGCGAGCTGTCGGCCTTCATAGACGGTAAGGGATTTGCTGTTGTTTTCCACGCTTGGAATTCCTCCTTTTTTCTTCTGCTTTGATTTTGTGTCGAACGGCGTGGCGTTTCCATCCATCATCTCTACGGCCCTGTTTGCCCGTCAGCGTTTTCTCTCGATGCGGCGCCGCGCATCCTCACTTGCGATAGCTATCGCCGCTGGTCGATGATAGATACCTACCGTTCTAACGTCTATCGAATCTTAACATACCGCTTGCATTTTGTAAATAGATGTGATACTATTTCGGCAGTATTCTCTATTTCAGATGTTCGATTATCTATCGGGCGGAAAAATTTGCAGGTGATTTTCATGTTTGGATTGCATGCTCATTTCAGCGCGGACAGCGTATACATTGACGATCGCGCGTACAAAGCAAACGAGGTCTTGACCTTCTGCCTCAATCTTTCGACGGGTGATCTGGAGGAGATTGTCTCCAGACTCTTTTGGCTGCGCGGGAAGGTGCAGCTTCAGATGGGCGGGGATCAGGACTACTGCAACGCCTACGACAGCTATGTGCAGGAAGCGCAGAACCTGTTCTATCGCATCGGCAATCTCGCGCTGAAGATACCCGTATACAAAAAGCATCTGCGCGATATAACGGGAATTGCGTGGCTCGTGGAGTTGTTGGGCACGTTCTCCTATTGGGATGACGCGGAAGACGAACACTTTGAACCGGACGTGTTCACATTGGAGGGCGATGATCCCAACATTGCTCTTGAAATCAAAGAGCTGAATGAACACATTGCCACTTTGTTTGACGAGTATATTTTCTTCGCGTATGATCTCATCCGCGTGCAGAGGGGATACGCCGATCTGCTCGACAACTATGTCCACACCAAGAGCCGCTATCTCAGCGAACGTGAGCAGGCGGAAACGTATCGGAGTTATCTGGAGGGCGTGGAGCAGAGGAAGGATCACGAGCGCGTTGTAGGCACCAGCATGATGACAATGAGCTATGAGCCGTATCGCTTTCCCGGCGAGCCGGACAAGCTCTGCGAGTCCTTTCTGTTCGACAGCCTCGGCACGTTCCTGTATGTCGATTTCTTCCGTGGCCTGCGACTCAACCACATTCCGAAGCGCTGCGACAACTGCGGGAAGTATTTTCTGATCGCGGGCGGCAAGTACAACAACTACTGCGAGCGCGTGCTGAAGGACGATCCCGACAAGACGTGCCGGGATATCGGCGCGCGCAGGAAGTACGACGAGAAGTGCAAGGATGATCCCGTTTGGCTTGCCTATAACCGCGCGTACAAGACGCACTACGCGCGGTACATGAAAAAGAAAATGACCGCCGCTCAGTTCGAGCAGTGGTCAAGGCAGGCGGTGGAATGGAGAAACGACGCCGAAGCGGGCAAGCTGCCGCTGGAGGAGTACGAGCAGATCATCAAAGTGTAGAAGGCAGACGGGAGGGCAACGTACAATGAAGCTTGTAATCGAGGGGCACAGTGGCAGCGGTAAGAGCACGGCGGTTCGTCGGATTCTGAAGTATACAGACCGTGAGATATGGGGCCTGTGGTCGGAAAAAATGCCCGCGGCAGAGGATCTGCCCGCGCCGGTATATCTCCACAGCTATCGCTCACCAATCCGATATAGCGACGATAACCGTATCGGAGTGTGTCAGCACCGCTGTGCGCAGAGCTTCCCAAAGGTGTTTGAGACGCTGGGCGTGGAGACACTGCGAAGCATTCCGGAGGGCAGCCTTGTCCTGCTCGACGAGATCGGCGTGATGGAATCGGAGGCCAGGCAGTTTCAAGCAGAGCTGTTCCGACTGCTGGACGGGAGTTTTGACGTCATTCTTACGATTCGTGATAAGTCCACGCCGCTGCTGGACGCCATTCGAAACCATCCTATGGTGCAATGCGTTTCGGCACAGGCGGCAAATGACGAGGCGTTTTGCAGGGAAGCGGCGAAAAAGCTGTAACCACCCCTGCGCGGCAAAGGAGAAACACAACCATGATCAACCACAGTCCGAAGACCAACCAATCGCTGGGCAAGGCGCTGGAACTGTTGGATCTGCTCGCGGGGCAGCGCAAGCCGATGTCGCTGGCAGAGCTGTCGAAAGCGTCCGGATATCCAAAAAGCACGACGCATCTCCTCCTGTCAACGCTACGCAGCTACGACTATGTGGAGCAGCAGGCGGACGGCCGCTACTTTCTTGGAATGCGGCTATATGAATGCGGACGCATCGTCTCAGGGCAATGGGACATTTCCGAGGTAGCAAGGCCCTTTCTGGAGCAGCTTGCCGAGCAGACTGAGGCCAGTGCCGTTGTGAGCTATCTCGGCGACGGACATATCCTGAATCTGGATCAGGTCACAGGTCACTCCGGCGTGCAGGTTCTCTCGGAGGTAGGTACCCAGCTGCCGCTGCATGCGACAGCACAGGGCAAGCTGTATCTATCCGCGCAGTCGGACGCGGATGCTTGCGCCATCCTGCGCTCGCGCGGTATGCAGACGTTCACGCCGCATACGATGACAACGCAGGATGCTGTATTGGAGCAGCTGGAGCAAATCAGGCGAAACGGGTACGCCATCGAGAACGGAGAGTACAAAATCGGTTTGCGCGCGGTGTGCGCGCCGGTCTTTGACCGGGACGGGAAAACACGCTATGCGGTTGGCGTGGTCGGACTCTTCCGATACATCAATTCCCGCGAATTTGACAAGGCCATCGCGGCAACGCAATCCTGCGCACAGCAGATATCCTCTGCGTTGGGATATCGCCTGTAAGAACGATTTTTTGCGAGGAACTATTCTATAATGTCGAACGAAATTTTGACATTATAGAATAGCTCCTCTTGTTTTTGCTTTCTATTACTTTATTATTAAAATGTTGCCGCCAATGATGCGGCATACAAATGTATCACGGAAGACGAGCTTTCTTTGCTTATGGAAAAAACTGTCGAACAATCCACGCCTCGCTACGGCAGACGCTTTGCGCTGCTGGGGCTTCTTTTTGCCGCCGCCTTTCTGCTCTCCTTCGCGCTGGGGCGCTACAGCGTCCCGCCGGGGACGACGCTGCGCATTCTTTGGATGAAGGCTCTGGAAGGACTGCATTTCGGGGCGTTTCAACCGCTGCCGCGGCAGACGTGGACGGACACGGAGGCGGCGGTGGTGCTGAACATCCGCCTGCCCCGCATCCTGTGCGCGATTCTTGTGGGCGCGGCGCTCTCCGCCGCCGGGGCTTCGTATCAGGGCATGTTCCGCAACCCCATGGTTTCCCCGGATCTTATGGGCGCGTCCACCGGCGCGGGCTTCGGCGCGGCGCTTGCGATCCTGCTGGGCGCGGGGTACTGGGGGATCACGCTGACCGCCTTTTGCTTCGGCCTTGCGGCGGTGGCGCTGGCTTATCTTGTCAGCCGCTTCAGCCGCCTGAACGCAACGCTTGCGCTGGTACTGGCGGGCGTGATGATCTCATCACTTTTTTCCGCCTGCACGTCCTTCGTCAAACTGGTGGCGGACACGCAGGACCAGCTTCCCGCCATTACATACTGGCTGATGGGCTCGTTGAGCTCGGTCAAGGCGGAGGACATGGCCTTTGCTGCTATTCCTATCCTGCTTGGCCTGACCACGCTTGTGCTTCTACGTTGGCGCGTCAATCTGCTGACCGTCAGCGAGGCGGAGGCCCGTTCTCTCGGCCTTCGCAGCGGGCGGCTCCGTCTGGCCGTCATTCTCGCGGCGACGCTCGTCACTTCGGCCAGCGTTTCGGTCAGCGGCATGATCGGCTGGGTGGGGCTTGTGATCCCGCATTTTTGCCGAATGCTGTTCGGCTATGACTACAGGCGCCTGATCCCCGCCTCCATCCTCATGGGCGGTACTTTTCTCCTGCTCGTGGACGATCTCGCCCGCGTTGTGACCAGCAGCGAGATCCCCCTCGGCATCCTGACGAGCTTTGTCGGCGCGCCGGTCTTTCTTTGGCTGATCCTGCAAGGAGGTGCGGACCGTGAGCGTTGAGGTCAGAAACGTTTCCTTCTCCTATGGCGGAGCCGACGTTCTACGCGACGTCTCCTTCCGCGCCGGACCGGGTGATCTGATGGCGGTGCTCGGCCCGAACGGCGCTGGCAAAAGCACCCTGTTCGGCTGCCTGCTTGGGTATCTCCGCCCTCACGCGGGACAGGTCTGCCTTGGCGGGCGCGATGTGCAGACGCTTTCCGGCGCAGCGATCGCGCGGGAGATCGCCTATATTCCACAGTCAGCCCCCGTGACCTACAACTACACGGTGCTGGACACCGTGCTGATGGGCGTGACCCATCAGATCGGCATTTTCTCCGCGCCGAAGCAGGAGCATACCGACAAAGCCATGGCGGCGCTGGAGAGCCTCGGCATCGCGCATCTTGCCGGTCGCGGCGTGATGAAGATCAGCGGCGGCGAACGACAGCTGACGCTGCTGGCCCGCGCGCTGGTGCAGGACGCAGGCGTTCTTCTGATGGACGAGCCGACCTCAAGCCTCGACTACGGCAACAGCTTCCGTGTCATGCGGCGCATCCAGCGCCTTGGCGAACAGGGCTACACCGTGATTTTTTCCACCCATGAGCCGAATCAGGCGTTTCGATATGCCAATCGCGTTCTCGCACTCTCCGACGGCGGCGTGCTGGCGGACGGACGGCCGAACGATGTGCTGACGGGGGCGCTGCTGTCTAAGCTCTACGGCGTCGGCGTCGCAGTCCGCGGCGTACAGGTGAAACAGGCGGAATATCGCATGTCCATTCCCTGGGATGAGGAGGAGCAGCCATGAAAAGAGCCATACCGCTGCTTCTGATCTGCTCGCTGTGCCTGACGCTGCTGTGTGCGTGCGCCAGTCCGAAAACCGCCGCGGCGCCCTCCGGCGAGACCGTGACCTTTACGGATTCCGCCGGGCGAAAGGTTGAAGTCCCCGCGGAGATCACCCGCGTGGCTCCATCCGGCGCGGTGGCGACGATGTTCCTCGCCAGCGTTTGCCCGGAGTACATGGTCTGCATCGCCTCAACGCCCTCCAGCAGCCAGTATAAATACCTTGACGATTCTCTGCTGCGGCTGCCCACCACGGGGCAGCTCTACGGCAGCAAAAGCACCATCAATCTCGAGGCCCTGATCAGCGCCGAGCCACAGGTCATTATTGATCTGGGCGACGCGAAGGACGGCATCGCCCGCGACATGAACGCCCTGCAAAAGCAGACGGGCATCCCCGTGGTCTTTATCGAGGCCGATCTTCCCCACATGGCGGAGGCCTTTCGGATGCTCGGAGAACTGCTGCATGGAAAGACGGAGCGGTGTGCGGAGCTGTCGGATTACGTGGACGAGACCGTCTCCCTCGCTTCGGGCAACGCGGCAAGGATCCCCGAAGGGGAGCGGGCGCGTGTCATGTATACCTCCGGCGTTTCCGGACTGAACACCAACGCAGCCGGCTCCACGCAGGCGCAGGTCATCGACCTCGTCGGCGCGGTCAACGCGGTCGTGGTGGAGGACGTCAGCAACAAAGGCGGCGGAAACTCCATCAACATGGAGCAGCTCTATGTCTACGACCCGGACGTGATCCTGTTTTCGACCGGCAGCATGTATGCCGACGCAGAAAACGACCCGGCATGGTCAAAGGTGCGGGCGATCAGCGAAGGACGCTATTATGAGATCCCCGCGCTGCCCTACAACTGGATGAGCAGCCCGCCCTCGCTGAATATGCTGCTGGGCATCCGCTGGCTGGGGAATCTGCTCTACCCGGATATCTACGATTACGATATGGCGGCGGAGGCACAGCGGGCCTACGGTCTGCTCTGGAACTATGCGCTCAGCGACGCCGAGGCGGCGGAGCTGCTGGCCCATTCCACGCTGCGGGAGGCATC
>JAFZQQ010000080.1 GCA_017620315.1 Oscillospiraceae bacterium
CACGCACGATCAGGTCGAGGCTATGACCCTCGGCGACCGCATCGTCATCATGCGCGACGGATATATCCAGCAGATCGGCACCCCGCAGGAGGTGTTCAACCACCCGAAGAACCTGTTCGTCGCGGGCTTTATCGGCACGCCGCAGATGAACTTCTTCCCGAACGCGAAGCTCGAGCGCGAGGGCGACGCCTACACCGTCGAGATCCTCGGCCACAAGCTCACGCTCACTGACGAGCAGAGCAAGGCGCTCGCCGCGAAGGGCACGCTCGCCAAGGACGTCGTCGCGGGCGTCCGTCCGGTGCACATCACATTGGGCGAGAGCGGCATCGAGGCGAAGGTCGACGTCAGCGAGATGATGGGTTCCGAGATGCACCTGCACATGAACGCAGGCGGACAGGACGTCGTCGCAGTCGTCCCGACCACCGAGCTCGACGGCAAGAACGTCAGCGGCGGCAGCGATATCAAGTTCACCTTCCTGCCCAAGCTCATCCACCTCTTTGACAAGACCACCGAGGAAAACCTTCTGTAAGCTCATTGTTTTTACTCTCCCCGCGCTTTCGCGCGGGGAGAGTTTTTTCATTATGCGGCTTTTCCGCAAGATTTCGCGTCCTCCGGGCGCGCGGGAGAGTGTTTCACGCCCTCCGGGCACGGGGACGGGGAAACGGTTCCTGAAACCAGTTTTTTCCTTTTGGCTCAAAAGGAAAAAACCGTTTTCAGACTTCCAAAAAAAGGAAAACATTGCCGCGCTGACGGATAGTGCCTCAAAAGCCGGACCGGCGCAACAAGTTTGAATACGCCTCCGCCCGCTTGCCGCTTGCGCTGCGGCGGTGCGCGCCGCAGCCTGCGTTCCCCGCAGCAGCGGCGCCTAAACCCCAGCAAGCGGCAGCTGTGCCGCACAAGGCGCGGCCACCGGGGCAATGGGTCGTTATTCATGTCATTTTATCCCTTTATGGCTTGAATTTCTCGCATTTGTGTGCTAATATGGCCTTGCCACACAAATCTGAATCATTTTACCACATCGAGAATGTGTTTTTACCTTCCGGTAAAAATGCACTCTCTGCTTGGCATTCTCGATGTGGTGTCAGGGATTTGTGTGGCAGCAAATGGAGCTGTGCGTTTTTCGGTGTGCGGCTTCGTTTGACGCCGCACACTTTTTTATTTTTGGGAGGTAAAGAGAAATGGTCAAGCGGATTTCGGGCGTGCTTCTGGCACTGGTTCTGTGCCTGAGCCTGCTGCCCGGGCAGGCGAAGGCGGCGACGCAAATAGCGAGCGGAAACTGCGGAACCATTTGGGGGTTATATGACGACGGTTTACTGAGGCTCGGTTATAGTTATGATTTGACTTCTACGAATAGCTATAAGTCCGGACAGAGTCCGTTTTACGCCTACCGTGACAAAATCAAACGGGTTGAGCTTCAAAATATATATAATATAGGAGCCTACCTGTTCGAAGGCTGTGAATGGATGACAAGCGTAAGCTGGGACGACACGCTTAAGACGATTGGAAACAACGCGTTTGACGGCTGCATAAATCTCTCCGGGACTCTGACCTTTGGAGGCAATGCAAAGTGGGTCGGAAGCTGTTCATTTCGCAATTGCAAAAGTCTGACAGGCCTGGTCCTCTCAGATAATTTTAATGAAATCAATCATGATGCGTTCTTCGGCTGCTCCTCCCTCGCGAGCGTTTCCATCGGCAGCGGGCTGTCCACGCTTGGAAACTACGCCTTCGGCGGATGTACCAGTCTTACCTCGCTGACCGTTTCCGAGTACAACGTAAACTTTAAGAGCGTGGACAATGTCATCTTCAACGCCGCGGGCAATGAGCTGCTGGTATGCGCGGGCGGCAAATCGGGGCGGTATACCGTCCCGTCGGCTGTGGATACCATCCATCATGGCGCGTTTTACGGCTGCGATAAGCTGACGGGCGTCATGCTCCCCGGCAGCGTGACGAGCTTAGGCACGCAATCCTTCGACGGCTGTTCTGCAATGGTCAGCATGACGATCCCCAGCGGTGTGACCAGCATAGCAAACGGAACGTTCCAAAACTGCTCCTCGCTGGCAAACCTGACGATCCCCAGCGGCATGAAGGAGATCGGAGAGTATGCGTTCCGCGGCTGCAATTCGCTTGCGAGCGTAACGATCCCCAGCGGCGTGACAAGCATCGGCGCAAACGCCTTTGAGCGCTGCACCGGACTTGTGAGCGTAACGGTCCCCGCGGGCGCCGACATTGACGCGACCGCGTTTGACGGCTGCGCGGGTCTTGCGGAGGTAACGATCTCCGGCGAAGGCAACATGCCAAACTATGTGCAGGACGACCCCGGCTGCACAAGTCCGTACTACGCCGTCCGCGACAGTCTGCAAACCGTGAAGTTCGGCAGCGGTGTGACGAGCATCGGCAATTACGCATTTTACAGCTGCTCGGGACTGACGGCCGTCACCGTTCCGAACAATGTGGAAAGCATCGGTTATCGGGCGTTCGCAAGCTGCGGCAAGCTCGCGAGCGTCTCGATCGGCAACGGAACGACCGGCGTCAGCACCAGCGCGTTCGAGGGCTGTAAAAAGCTGACGAAGCTCACAGTCTCGTCGGGCAACAACGAATATCTCAGCGTTGACAACGTGTTGTTCAATAAGACCGGTAAAATACTGTTTCTCTGCCCCGAGGGCAAAACGGGCGCGTATACGGTGCCCGACACGGTGCGAACGATCGGTACGGAAGCATTTTCCGGCTGCACCGGGCTGACGGGCGTCAGCATCCCGAGCAGCGTGTTGAACATCAGCAGCGGCGCGTTCCGGGGCTGCACGGGGCTGGGGAGCATTTCCTTCCCCGTAAAGCTGACCACCGTGGAAAGCGAGACCTTCTCCGGCTGCACCGGGCTGACCTCCGTCACGATCCCGGACACTGTGACAAGCATCGGCGACTGCGCGTTTCAGGGCTGCACCGGACTTGCGCGCGCAGTCATTCCCGCGGGCGCGACCGTCAGCAGCACAGCGTTCGAAGGCTGTGAAAAGCTTTCGAGTCTCGTCATCAACGGCACAGGTGCAATGGCGGACTACAACAGCAGTCCGTTCCATAGCATCCCCCTGCGCTCCGTGACCTTCCAAAGCGGCGTGACCTCAGTCGGCAGCAACGCGTTTTACGGCTGTGAAAAGCTGGACGAGCTGACCCTCACCTCAAGCATCACTCGCATCGGGACCGACGCCTTCTCCGGCTGCTACAACCTCTATGACGTCTACTTTCTTGGCACCAGGGCACAGTGGGAGCAGATCTCCGGCACGGACCAGCTCCAACGCGCGGAGATCACCTATGTGACGAAATATTCCCTGACCGGCAGCTTTGAGAAGAACAAGCTTGTCGCCAAGATCACGATCCCCTCCGGCAGTGCAACGCTTGCGGCTGCATGCTATGACGACAGCGGCAGGCTCGTAAGCGTCCGGACGATATCCGTGAAGACCTGCATCAATTCGGATATCAGCACCGGCCTCGCGGTGACCCCCGGCTATACCTACAAACTCATGCTGCTCGACCGCAAAACGAATGTCCCGCTCTGCAAGGCGTGGAGCAAAAAAGCATGACCGCTTAACTAATGCGAAACCCCCGTGCCGCGGCACGGGGGATTCGATTATTTGGATTCTTTTGTTTCTTCTTTGGCTTTTGCGTCTTTTTCGTCCTTCTTTTCTTCCCGGCAGCGGCCGTACATTTTGGTGATGTCAAATATCTTCTTCGCAAGCTTTTTGTCCGCCTCACCGGGGAGCATGCGCCACTCCCAGTTGCCGCCGAGCTTGCCGGGGGTGTTCATGCGGCAGTATTTGCCAAGCTCGAGATAATCCTGCATCTGCGCGACAAAGAGCTTCGCCACCGAGCTCATGCCGCCGCGGATGACGCCGTAGTTGAAGCCCTCCTCCTCGTTGATCCCGAGGTACTTCTTCGCGAAGGCAAGCTCCTTCTCGTCGCCCTCCTCGCGCCAGAGCGCAAGCGGCGCGTTGTCGTGCGTGCCGGTGTAGCAGATGCAGTTTTCCTTGTAAAAGTGGGGCAGATAGTCGCTCGGCTCGTTGGGGTTGAAGGCGAATTCCAGCACCTTCATGCCCGGAAGCTTCGAGTCCGCAAGCATCTGCGCGACCTCCGGCGTGGGATAGCCAAGGTCCTCGGCGATAAATTCAAGGTTGTGGAACCAGCCCGTCAGCGCGCCGACGAGCCGCATGCCCGGCCCCTTGACCCACTCGCCCTTGCGCGCGGTCTTTTCGCCGTAGGGCACCGCCCAAAAGCTCTCGAAGCCGCGGAAGTGGTCGATGCGGATCACATCGTAGAGCTTTTCCGCGCCGCCGATGCGGCGTATCCACCAGCCGAAGCCGTCACGCTCCATCGCCTTGTAGTCGTACAGCGGGTTGCCCCAAAGCTGGCCGTCCTCGCTGAAATAATCCGGCGGGACGCCCGAGACCTCGGTGGGCACACGGCGCTCGTCCAGCAGGAACATCTCCGGCTCCGCCCACACGTCCGCGGAGTCCATGGCAACGTAGATCGGAAGATCGCCGATGATGCGGATGCCGAGGCCGTTGATGTACTCCTTCAGCTCCGTCCACTGCTTATAAAACAGGTATTGGACATAGACGAAAAACTCGACGTCGTCCTTCAGCTCCGCGGCGTATTTCTCGACCGCCCTGCTCTCGTGCATGCGGATGTCCTCGTCGGGCCACTCGCTCCACGCAGCCATGCCAAAGTGCTGCTTGAGCGCCATAAACAGCGCGTAGTTGGGCAGCCAGAGCTTGTTCTGCTCCTCAAAGGCGCGCACCTTCTCGCGGTCGCGCTCCCAGCCGCGCTCCTTCGCCTTTTGCAGAAGGACGATGCGGCTTTCGAAGATCCTGCCGTAGTCCACATAGCGGGGGTTCTCGCCCCAATTGTACGACTCGACCTCCTTCTTTGTCAGAAGCTCATCCTTTACGAGCAGCTCAAGGTCGATGAAATAGGGGTTGCCCGCATAGGTCGAAAAGCTCTGGTACGGCGAGTCGCCGTAGCTTGTCGGGCCGAGCGGCAGCAGCTGCCAGTATTTCTGCCCCGCCGCCTTGAGAAAGTCGGCGTAGTCGTATGCCGCCTTGCCGAACGTGCCAATGCCGTACGGCGAGGGGAGTGAGGATATCGGCATCAGAATGCCGCTTGAACGTTCCATATTATGTCAACTGCCTTCCATATTTTGTTTGTCCC
>JAFZQQ010000081.1 GCA_017620315.1 Oscillospiraceae bacterium
CGCTTGTTTTCCGCCTTGATCTTTCCGAGCTGATCCAGAACGCTTGCGTCGTCATCCGATTTTTCAAGCTCGCGCAGCTTGTCGGCGTGAAGCAGATAGTCGTCGCCTATGCAGTCGCAGATAAGGCCGTGCAGCTTTGGGTTCGCCTCGGCAAGCCAGCGGCGGTGGTCTATGCCGTTGGTCACGTTCATGAACTTGCCGGGTTCGATGCGGCAGGCGTCTGCAAAGACGTCGCGACGGAGTATGTCGGAGTGCAGCGCGCTCACGCCGTTGACCGCATAGCAGGCGCAGACGCAGAGGTTCGCCATGCGCACCTCGTTGTCCCAGATGATCGCCATGCGCGCAACGCGTCCGTCGCCCTGGCCGAAGCGTACCTCAAGCTCCGCCTGATAGCGGCGCGCGATCTCGCGCACGATGTCCCAGATGCGCGGCAGCAGAGTCTCGAACAGCTCCTGCGGCCAGCGCTCAAGCGCCTCGGCCAGTACGGTGTGGTTGGTGTAGGCGACGGATTTGCGGACGATGTTCCACGCCTCGTCCCACTCATAGCCCTCCTCGTCGAGCAGGATGCGCATCAGCTCCGGGATGACGAGCGCGGGGTGTGTGTCATTGATCTGCAAAACGTGCTTTTCGTGGAAATTGCGCAGCGTGCCGTACTGTGCGCGGTGCTTGCGCGTGATGGACTGCACCGTTGCCGAGACGAAAAAGTACTGCTGGCGCAGGCGCAGGGATTTGCCCTCGTAATGGTTGTCGTCGGGATAGAGCACCTTGGCGATGACCTCCGCCATGGCCTGCTGCTCGACCGCCTTCAGGTATTCGCCGGAGGAGTAGAGCGACATATCCACAGGCGTCGGGGACTTTGCATCCCAGAGGCGCAGCACGTTCGTGTGCTCGGTGTTGTAGCCGGCGATCACCATGTCGCGCGGCACCGCGAGAACGCTGGTATAGCCCACAAGCTCTGGGCGGTTAACATTGTTTTCCCAACGGTCGACAACGCGCCCGCCGAAGCGTACCTCCTCGCTCTCGTCGGTTTTGGTGATGAGCCACGAATCGCCGAGCTCCAGCCAGTTGTCGGCAAGCTCGACCTGCTGCCCGTCGACGATCTTCTGCTTGAAGATGCCCAGCTCGTAGCAGATGGAGTAGCCCGTGGCGGGGACCTCGAGCGTTGTCATGGCCTCGAGATAGCACGCGGCGAGACGCCCGAGACCACCGTTGCCCAGTCCTGCGTCGGGCTCCGCCTCAAAGATGTCGCCGGGGTCAAAGCCAAGGAACTTGACGGCCTCCTTCATCGGCTCAAGCACGCCGAGGTTGAAGGCATTTTTCTCAAGCGACCTGCCCATGAGAAATTCCATCGAAAGATAATGTACCTGGCGCTGCTGTTCAAGCTGAACGAGCTTGTTGGTCGCGAGGTTGTTTGCGCCCATAATGTCGCGAAGCACCATCGCGCAGGCCTTGAACATCTGCTCGTTGGTCGCCTGATCGGCTGTGCGCCCGAAATTGCGCTGAAGCTTTCCCAGAATAAGCTGGGCGAGCCGCTCTTTTTTGTATGTATCCGTCATTGAAAGGCCTCCCATAAACAAATTTTGCACAAATCCGGCACTGCGGCTTATTACCATGACAGAATAGCACATTTTTTCACCGGGGTCAATTCAATAAGTTGAAAAGTGCGCGGTTCCGTTGTATAATCCCTTCATTGAGCGAAACGGAAGGGGGGGGACGGCGGTGTTCGTCGGTTTTTTCTATCTGCTGCGCGCACATGGCTTCCGCGTGACGATAGGCGAGTGGATGACGCTCATGGAGGCGCTTGTAAAAGGGCTGCACCGCTGCTCCTTCACGGGATTTTACGAGCTCTGCCGCGCGGTGCTGGTCCACAGCGAGGCGGATTACGACAAATTTGACAGCGTTTTCCTCGAGTATTTCGACGGCGTGCCGTTTCCCGAGGACAAGCTGCCGGAGGAGCTGCTGCGCTGGCTTGAGCGTCCGGGTGACGTGATGCGGGAGCTGCGCGACTTTCTTCTCGCCGAGGGTTATGACCGAAAGACGGTCGAGGAGATGCTCAAGGCGTTTGAGGAGCGCCTGCGGGAGCAGACCGAGGAGCACAACGGCGGCAGCTATTGGATCGGCACCGGAGGCTATAGCAATTTCGGACACAGCGGTCATGCGCCGCAGGGCATCCGCGTTGGCGGGCAGAGCATGCACCGCCGAGCCTTTCAGGTGGCGGGGGAGCGGCGTTTCCGCGACTTCCGCAAGGACAATACGCTTGATATCCGCCAGTTTCAGATGGCTTTCCGCCTGCTGCGCCAATACTCCGACCGCGCGCTTGGCGAGAAGACCGAGCTGGATGTGGACGCCACGGTCCGCGCCACGAGCGACAAGGGAGGCGTTCTGGACATCCGCCGGAAGCGCCCGCGCCGCAATACGGTCAAGGTGCTTATGCTGATGGACTCCGGCGGCTCGATGGACTACTACTCCGGGCTTTGCTCCATGCTCTTTCAAGCAGCGGTCAGGGACAACCGCTTCAAGGAACTGCGTGTCTACTATTTTCACAACTGCCTCACGCCCTCGCTTTACACCGCGCCGCAGCTCCGGCGCGAGCAGTCGGTCTCGACCGAGTGGGTGCTGAAGAACTTTGACGGAGAATACAAGGTCATCGTCGTGGGCGACGCGATGATGGATATGTACGAACTGATGCAAAAGCGGTGGGACTGGCGCACGAACGAGGCAAGGTATTCCGGGATGGACTATATCAAGCGCTTCGGAGAGCATTATCCGCACATGGTCTGGCTCAACCCCGAGCCCCCGCCCTCATGGAGCGGCTATTGGGGCGAGAGCTACGGCGTGATCGCGCGCGAGACAGACATGTTCCCGCTTTCGGTCTCGGGGCTTGAAAGAGCGATGAAAAAGCTGCTCTCAAGCAGATAAGGGGTGTGCGATGGAAAGCTTTTTTAACGCGGTCGGCTCGGTCACGATCATCCTGCTGCTCACCGCGACGGGGTACCTCTGCGGCGCGAAGGGCTGGATGAAGGCGGAGAGCAAGGCGTTTATCAGTAAGCTGCTCATGACGATAGCCGTGCCCTGCATGTGCATCAGCGGGCTTCGCGGCAACCTGACGCGCGATATGCTCGCGGGCTCCGTGCGTCTTCTTGCGGTGCCGTTTCTCTGCAACGCGGCCGGCTTTGTGCTGTCATTTCTTGCGGCGAGGCTTATGAAGCTGCCGCGGAAAAGCCTTGGAGTGTTTCTGGTCATGTGCAGTCTCTCGAACGCGATGTTCATCGGCTATCCGATGTGCTACGAGCTCTTCGGCGAGGAATGCGTGCCCTATGTGATGCTCTACTATTTCGCGAACACCTGCTTCACGCAGACCGTCGCCATGGGGCTTATCCGCTGGTCGGGCGGAAGCGGCGGAACAACCTGGAAGGACGGGCTCAAATTCCTCACGACGCCCACCGTGATCGCACTGTTTATCGGCTTTATGCTGGTTTTGCTGGACATAGAGCTGCCGTCGTTCATCGGCTCGTATATGCGCTATGTGAGCGGGCTGGTCACGCCGGTCGCGCTGATACTGGTCGGCTATATCATCTATGAGATCGGGCTTGACAAGCTGCGCCTTGACCGCACGCTTGCCGTCGCGCTCGGCTTCCGCTTTCTGCTTGCCCCGGCGACCTATGCCCTCTGCTGCGCGCTCTTCGGCGTGAGCGGGCTCGCGCGCAGCACCTTCCTTGGGGAGGGCACGATGCCGGTGGTGACGCAGACGGTGGTCGCCGCCGCGCAGTACAGCGCGGACGAGCGCCTTGCCGCCGAGGGCGCCGCCCTCTCGACCCTCGCATGTTTTATCGTGATACCCGTGCTGATGCTCGTGATATAAAACACGGCGGATTCTTCCTGTTATTTGTTGCTTTTTCTGAAATTAATACTATAATAATATCATTAGCGAATAGCAATTGACTTGGAAAACGCTGCATTTTGGAGAGAACTCATTGGAGGAGGAACACTATGGGCTTGGTATTCACAAATGAAAACTGTGTCGGCTGCAACCGCTGTATCAGCGCCTGCTCCTGCGAGGGCGCCAATGTTGCCGTGGAGCGCGGCGGCGTAAACACCATTCAGGTCGATCCCAACCGCTGTGTGGCGTGCGGCGCGTGCTTTGACGTCTGCGCACATAACGCACGCGCCTACAACGACGACACGGAGGAGTTTTTTGCCGCGCTGAGCCGCGGAGAGAACGTGTCCATCCTGATCGCGCCGGCATTTAAGGCAAATTTCGCGCAGAGTTACAAAACAGTCCTCGGACAGCTCAAGGGCGCGGGCGTCAACCGCATCCTCGACGTGTCCTTCGGCGCGGACATATGCACTTGGGGCTACATCAAGTACATCACCGAGCACCGTTTCTACGGCGGTATCTCCCAGCCTTGTCCTGCCGTGGTGGGATATATCGAGAAATATCTGCCGGAGCTGATCGACAAGCTTATGCCGGTCCACAGCCCTATGATGTGCGCCGCCGTTTACCTCAAAAAATACGCGGGCGTGGCGGACAAGCTGGCCTTCATCAGCCCGTGCATCGCCAAGAAGAACGAGATTTCCGACACCAATTGCGGGGGCTATATCACCTATAACGTCACGTTCAATCATCTGGCGGAATACCTCAGGCACCATCCCTTCTCCGCGAGACCCTACGAGGAGGAGCACGAGTTCGGCCTTGGCAGTATCTATCCGATGCCGGGCGGGCTGAAGGAGAATGTGTACTGGCTGCTCGGCGAGGACGCGTTCATCCGCCAGATGGAGGGCGAGAGCCACATGTACCACTATCTGGAGCAGAACAAGAACCGCCTGCGTGAAGGGAATACTCCGTATCTGTTTGTCGACGCGCTCAACTGCATCGGCGGCTGCCTGTACGGGACGGGCATCGAACCCGCCAACAACGACAACGAGGATGTTTTTGCCGCCCTTCAGCGCATCAAGGTGGAAAGCAAGGACGGCAAGCTCCGCTCACCGTGGGGCAAAAAGCTTACCCCTGCAC
The DNA here is from genome assembly GCA_017620315.1 of Oscillospiraceae bacterium. Taxonomy (GTDB): domain Bacteria; phylum Bacillota; class Clostridia; order Oscillospirales; family Oscillospiraceae; genus Hominicoprocola. The sequence continues at coordinate 5,015 of JAFZQQ010000081.1, forward strand.
AGCGCCTTCACAATCTTAACCGCCAGTTTGCCTCGCTCAAGCTGAGCGACTTCATCCGCCACTACACCGACAAAAGCGCACTTTGCCGCTTCAAGACGCCCAGCCCGGCTGAGGAGGAAGAGATCTTCCGCACCATGCTCAAGGATACTCCGGAGAAGCGGAAGATCAACTGCGGCTGCTGCGGTTATCAGACCTGCCGCGAGATGGCGCACGCCATTTTCAACGGCTTTAATTACAAGGACAACTGCGTCCATTATATCAAGGACTTCTCCGTCCGTGAGCGCGAGGAGATCGAGGAGCTGACGCGGCAGGGAACGGAGCGGCGCAGCAGCATCCTCCGGGAGATCGGCGAGAGCTTCGACCGCCTTACCGAACCGCTGCGGCTGGTGAGCGAGAAGAGCGCCGCCAACGCCGCCAGCGCCGACGAGATCGGCGAGGCGATGCAGCGCGTCGGCGAGATGGCACGCCGTTTCAAGCAGGTGCTCGACGAGATCCAGCACAACCTTGATGCGCTGGAGGAGAACAACGCGCAGGTGATCGACATTTCGCAGCAGACCAATCTGCTTGCCGTCAACGCCGCAATCGAGGCGGCGCGCGCGGGCGTCGCGGGCAAGAGCTTCGCCGTGGTCGCGGGCGAGATCAAGACGCTGGCGGATAAATCCAGCAAGACCGCAAGCAACAGCAATAGCAGCAACAAGGATATCCACACCACCGTGCGCGCGCTGCTCGACGACATGGAGGAGCTGCTCGGCCTGGTCGACGTCGTTTCCGCCAAAACCACGGAAATGATCAGCGCCGTGGAGGACTCTACCAATGCGGTGGAGTCGATGCGGCAGATCACGGACGAGGTGAAGTCCGACATGGACCGCACAGCGAATGAAACCTGATAAAGCGATGAAATGAACAAAACTCCGCCGGACGCTTAACTGGGAAGCCGTCCGGCGGAGTTCTGTTTTTTCCCGCAGGGGGAGTATTTTGCGCTGCGGCGCGGGGTGTGGGTTCATTCTGAAAACGGTTTTTTCTTTTGGCGCAAAAGAAAAAACCTTTTTCAGACTTCCCAAAAAAGAAAAACATTGCAGCGCTGACGGATAGTGCGGTTGAAGCCGGATCGGCGCAAGAAGCTTGAATACGTCGCTGCCCGCATGCCGCTTGCGCTGCGTTTACAACAGCCGCAGCCGTCGTGCCCCGCATCGACCGCGCCTTGTAAAGCGCAGCCCGCGACTGCCTAACCGCCTGTCTGCATATATACAGATGATAATTAATGAACACATAACGCAATCATGTAAATCCGAGGGAGGCGGCTTCGCTTGAAGCGCCTCCCTTGCGGTTTTTCTATTGTAAAACTACCTTAGTCGCGGTTCATCAGACGATAGAGCATCACGGCGGCGACGGCGCGGGTGACGGCGGCGCCGGAGTCGTAGCTTTCGCTCTGCACGAGCCCGAGGGCCTGTGCTATGGCTGCGTAGCCGAGGTCGGCCTCGGGGATGTCGCCGCGGTCGGCATAGGCGCAGGTGAAGATGCCGCGCAGCTGCGCCGCCTCGGCAAAGCCCGCGCTGCGAAGCAGGAGCTTGACCAGCTCGCCGCGTGTGAGCGCGGCGTCGTCGCTGCGCTCCTCGCGTGTCAGCGCGCCCATGCGGATGACGGTCGAATATGCGTAGTCGCGCTCGTCGTCAGTCGCGTTTTCAGGGTCTACAAGCATGCCCTGCGTCGAGGCGAGCAGCGCGACAAGTTCCCACTGCGTCATTTCGGCGCGCGGGAAGAAGCTGCCGCCGGCAAAGCCGATGCCGCAAGCGGCGAGCGTGTCGATCTCCTTCTCCGCCCAGGTGCCCGCGACGTCGTCATAGGAAAGCTCGCCGTACTGCGACGTGGGAAGCGCGACCGGCAGGCCTGTCTTGGCGTCGACGCCGGGGGAGTATTCCTCACGCTCGAGCGCGTAGGTGAGCAGCAGAGTGCGGAAGCTGGTGTAGCCGCAGTCGATCAGCTTTGCCTCGACGGGAACGGCGGCGTTGAGCTCTCTGGACTGCGAGCGATAGGCGAGCGTGACGTCAAAGGTGCCCATCCACGCGTCCAGCGCCGCGGCTTCGGACACAATGCCCTCGGTACCGTCGAAGACCTTGTCCTCGCTGTAGCTCATGCTGACGGCGGCGACCGCGCCGGTCATGCGGTCGATCTGGATCGTGCAGCCGTCCTCGGGGAAGAAGACGCCGTTTATCTTCCTCGCAAGAGCGAAGCCGTAGAACGGCGCGCCGTTTTCGGTGTTGTCCTCGGTGCTGCGAAGGTCAAATTCGTCGGCGTGCTGCGAGAAGCGGGAGAAGAACGCCCTGGCGGTCTTCAGCGCGTCCTCAGCGGAAACCGCGCTCTTGAGCTCGCGGTTCCAATAGGCGCCGGAATAGAGGCTTTTGACCTCGCCCGTGCGGGCGTCGAGAGTGAAGACACGGGAGCCAGAGAAGCCGTTTTCATCCTCCGGCAGGGCATAGCGCAGGGTGCACAGCACCGTCTCATCCTCATCTTCCCCAACCACGCGATAGTTCGCGGAGGCGACGGTGTAGCTATCCAGCATATAGGCGCTCTCGGTGCGCACCAGCTTGTCCAGCGCCTCGCTGTCGAGCACGCCCTGAAGCTTTTCGACGCCGGTCAGCTCCGCCTCGGTGAGAGAGGACTTCGCCGAATCCATCGCCATGGCTTCCTCTGCCATCGGGGCGGCAGCGTTGCGGCCGTAGGCGCCCATTTCGCCGCTGGGGTCGACAAGCTCGCCGGTCTGCGCGTCGACATATTTGTCGCCGCCCTCGGTCTGAACGTAGCGCAGAACCGCACGGTTCTCGTCCTCGCTGTCGGTGACATAGACCAGCTCCATGCCCAGCGTCGCCTTGAGCGTCGCGGCGGCGGAGTCAACGGAGACCGCGGGCGTGGGAGAGGGGACGCCGTCCAGATAGCTGTTCGCAGCGGCGTCGCGGCGGAAAGAGGTCACGACGTTGTCGCTTCCGCGCACGGAGATCGAATAGCTGAGCGGGGAGGGCAGGCCGTTGAGAAGGATCTGTCCGTAGAACTGGCATGAGGTGCTGTTCGGACGGACGCCCGCGGCGGGCGTGAGCTCGACGCTCTCGGTTCCGGCGTCAAGCACGCGGCCCAGGAATTCCTCCGCCGCGCTCTTTGTGGCCTCGGCGTCTAACTTGGGAAGCTTCGGCAAAGTCGCGCCGCGGTAGTAGGTGACGGCGCTGTCGTCATTGTCGCTGCGCCAGTAGCTGATGATCGTGCCGTCCTCAAGAGCCTCGATGCTCAGTGAGGAACCATCGCCGCTCCAGCGCAGGCTCCAGACATTGCCGAGCTCCTGCTCATAGACGTC
>JAFZQQ010000004.1 GCA_017620315.1 Oscillospiraceae bacterium
CCCCACGCGCTGCGCATCCGCAAGACCATCCTCAACCACGAGCAGCGCATGAAGGCGCAGCACCGGCACGCATAAGAGGAGCGGTTTGATTTGATTGCTTTGTTTGACATAGACGGCGACAACTTCCTCGCTGTGCGCGCGCTTTCCGTGCGAGAGGATCAGAGGGGCTTTCTGGACAGCGCGACCGGCATCCTTGCGCGCGGCTACGCCTATCGCGGCTGCCGCGCGCGGGTGTGGGGCGTCGCGGCGGAGGGCGAGATCGTCGGGCTCGCGCTGGTGAAGGACATGGACGAGGAGCCCGCGTGCTACGACCTGCAGCAGTTCATGATCGACGCGCGTTTCCAGAACCGTGGTTACGGCTCCGAGGCGCTGCGGCTGATCCTCGCGCGGCTCGCCGAAGAGCGCAAATACGGCTGCGTCGAGGTCTGCGTGAAAAAGACCGACGCGGGCGCGCTGCGCGTCTATGAAAAAGCAGGCTTCACCGACACCGGCTACATCGACGACGACGCGCCGGACTGCATCAATCTGATTTACCGCTTCGACTGACAACAAAATGCCGTCTCTCCGGCACGGGGAGGCGGCATTTTTCTGCTCTCGCGCGCATAGTGTACAGGATAGAAAAACGCTCGGGGGAGGCTTGTCTATGGCGATGGCTTGGATCTGGACGGGGATGGCGGTCGTGTCGCTGCTGTTCGCGGCGGCGGCGGGGAACCTCGGCGCGCTTGGCGGCGCGGCGCTCGACGGGGCGCGCTCGGCGGTGGAGCTGTGCGTGTCCCTCGCGGGGGTGATGTGCCTGTGGACGGGTGTGATGGAGGTGCTGGAGCAAAGCGGCGCGACCGCGGCGCTCGCCCGCGCTTTCCGCCCGCTGCTGCGCCGTTTGCTTCCGCACGCGAGCCGCGACCCCGAGACGCTGTCGGCGCTTTCGGGGAATCTGTCCGCGAACCTGCTGGGGCTCGGCGGCGCGGCTACGCCGCTGGGCATCCGCGCCGCGCGAGCGATGGCAAGGGGCTGTGAGGGCGTCGCCTCCGACGAGCTGTGCCTGCTGGTCGTGCTGAATACCGCCTCGATACAACTGTTTCCGACGACGCTCGCGGGCGTGCGCGCCGCGTTGGGCGCGGCGGACCCCTTCGACATCCTGCCCGCGGTGTGGCTGGTCTCGCTCGCCTCGGTCGGCGCGGGGCTGCTGGCGGCGAAGCTGTTCTCCCGCCTGTGGAGGGCGTGAGCATGAAGCTGTCGGAGTGGATCGTGCCCGCGCTGCTCTGCTTTGCGGGGACGTATGGGCTTTACCGCCGCGTCGACGTCTACGCCGCGCTGACAAAGGGTGCGGAGGAGGGGCTGGGGGTGCTTTTGCGCATCCTGCCCTCGCTGGTGGGGCTCATGACGGCGGTCTACATGTTCCGCGCCTCCGGAGCGATGGACGCGCTCGCGCAGCTGCTCTCGCCGCTGCTCTCCGCCGCCGGTATACCGTCGGAGACCGCGCCGCTGCTGCTGGTGCGCCCGATCTCGGGAAGCGGGGCGCTTGCGGTCGGCACGGAGATCATGGAGCGCAGCGGCGTGGATTCCTACGCGGGACGCGTCGCCGCGGTGATGCTCGGCTCGAGCGAGACGACCTTCTATACCGTCGCGGTATATTACGGCGCCGCGGGGATCACCAAAACGCGGTATACCATCCCCGCGGCGCTTGTCGCCGATCTTGTTATGTTTTTCCTCTCCGCTTTTGCGGTGCGAGTGTTCTTTACTTCGTAAACTCTTTTACGATGCCTAAAATCAGCTCCACGACCCGGTCCATGTCCTCCGCGACCGCGTGCTCGTAGGGGCCGTGGTGGCCGTAGCTGCCGGTGGGCAGATTCGGACAGGGCAGCCCGCGATAGGAGAGCTGCGCGCCGTCGGTGCCGCCGCGGATGGGCACCGCGACGGGCTCCGTGCCCATGGCACGGTAGGCCGCCTCTGCCTTCTCGACGACCTCGATGTGCGGCTTGACCTGTTCGAGCATGTTGCGGTACTGCTCGCGAAGGCTGAGCTTGACCGTGCCCTCGCCGTAGCGCTTGTTGAGAAGGTCGGTGATGTGCTGCAGCATGCGTTTGCGCGCCTCGAAGCCGCCGGCGTCGTGGTCGCGGATGATATAGCTGAGCTTTGCCTTTTCGATGCCGCCGTCCATCTCGGTGAGGTGGAAGAAGCCCTCGTAGCCGCAGGTCTCGCGCGGCGTGTCGCCCGCGGGCAGCATGGCGTTGAACTGCATCGCGACCAGCGAGGCGTTGATCATTGTGTCCTTCGCGCTGCCGGGGTGGACGTTGAAGCCGGAGAACTCGACTTCCGCCGCGGCGGCGTTGAAGTTCTCGTATTCAATCTCGCCGAAGCCGCCGCCGTCCACGGTGTAGCCAAGCTGCGCGCCGAAACGCTTGAGATCCATCAGCTCGGCTCCATGCCCGATCTCCTCATCCGGGCAGAAGCCGATGGCGAGCGGCCCGTGCGGCAGAGCGCCGTTTATGATGCGCTCCGCCGCGGTC
>JAFZQQ010000082.1 GCA_017620315.1 Oscillospiraceae bacterium
CTCGTGGACGAGGCCGTGCGCCGCCGCTCTGCCAGCGTGGTGCTGGCGCACAACCATCCTGCGGGCTTCGCCATCCCCTCGGTCGAGGACAGGATGTTCACTACGGAGCTCAAGCGTGCACTGCAGCTGATGGACATTCGCCTGATGGATCATATCGTAGTGGCGGACGGCGATTATGTATCATTTGCACAATCCGGTCTGCTTCCAAGATGAGGGCGGATACAGGTGATTATGTAAACTCATTTCTGTTTCTTTTTTGTAACCATCAACGGATTGCGGCTTCGACAAAAAACTTCCATTTTTGCCGGAAAGTCTCTCGTATCAACGGATAACGAGTGTGGGAAAAGCTGTTGAAAATGTTGATAACTTTTTGCAAACATTTTATCTTTTTCCGTTATGTAACGCTTTTTCCGACTGTTCCGACCTCATTTTTGCGCGCGATTAGTCCCCTCTTTCACGGCGAGTAACGCAAAAAAACGACCAAATCCGATCTGTAATATCACGAAGGAGAAAGATTTGTAACACGCTTATACAGACCGTAATTTCCACCGCGCGTATTCTGCCGTAATGCCGCGTTATCTTTTGTCTTTCTGCGTGAGAATTGCTGTTGACTTGCGTTTTACTTTATGCTACAATACCGCTTGCGTCGGGAAAGACCGCGCATTCGCTGGCATAGCTCAGTCGGTAGAGCAGCTGATTCGTAATCAGCAGGTCGTGTGTTCGAGTCACATTGCCAGCTCCATGAAAAACTCCGCGTTCGTTCGGAACGCGGAGTTTTTTGCGTTTGATACTGGAAATGAGCCCTCCCGTCTGCTATACTTTTCTCATTAAGGAGAAAGGAGAACGGGAATGGCTGCGCTGCTGACGGAAACAAACGTGCTTTTGGCGATCTTCGCCGGAAGCTTTTTCTTGCTGCTCCTTCTCTGCGTGCGCCGTCCCCATCTGCTCGGCAACAGTTTTCTTTTGCTCTTCACACTGCTTGCGCTCATCCTGTGCGTCTCCTCTCTCTTCGGCGGCGGCTACTGGGAGATCGCCGCGCGCGCTGCGATGGCCGTGCTGGTCATTCTGGCGCTGGTGCCCTTGATGCTGATCTGGAACGGGATCGTGATGATCCGGCGCGAATCCTCAAGGCTATCGAACATTCTCTCTCTGCTAACGGGGCTACTGATTGCGGGAGGCGAGGCCGCCGCGGCCGTTTTCGTCCTGCGAGGCTACGCGGGGCAAACGGATATCCTGCACGTTCTCGTGCTGCCGCTCTTTGCCGCCACGGTGTTCTACGGCGCTTCGCTGCTGCTGGCCTTTGTGCTGTACATGCTGCTGCTCCCGATCCTCCCGCGGAAACGGGTATTCGATACCGTGATCGTTCACGGCTGCGCGCTGCTCCACGGCGATGGGGTCTCGCGCATCCTGGCAAACCGCTTGGATCTCGCGCTCAAGCTGTACCGCAAAAGCGCCGAAAAGGCGCTGCTTGTCGTAAGCGGCGGGAAGGGAAGCGACGAGACGGTATCGGAAGCGGCGGCCATGCGCGGCTATTTATTGGAGAAAGGCGTCCCGAAGGAGCATATTCTCGCGGAGGACCAGAGCCATTCCACCGGTGAAAACCTTCGTTTTACCGACCAGCTGCTGCTCGAACGCGGCGGCGGTGGAAAGATCGCGCTCGTCACGAGCAACTATCACATGTATCGCTGTGTTTGCATCGCGCGCGAGCTGTCTTTCAGCTGCACCGGCTTCGGCGCGAAGGTGGCCGCCTATTACTGGCCCAGCGCCGTGATCCGCGAATTTGCCGCCGTCTATTTTAAAAAGAAAGACTTCCTTCGCGCACTGATCGGCTACATCCTTCTCGTAATTCTTCCGTTTGTCGTTTTGTTCACTGGATATCTGAGATAAGGAGAATACCGCATGGAACTCTTCCCCTATGAGAAAGAACATCTCTCCCGTCTGAGACCCTCCCTCGCGGAATGTATGGTGCTGCTAAAAACGAACGGCGCCTTTCCGCTGGACACGCCGTCATCGCTGGCCGCCTACGGCAGCGGCGTGCGCTGCAGCGTCAAGGGCGGAACCGGCTCGGGCGAGGTCAATTCGCGCTTTTCCGTCACGATCGAACAGGGACTGAAGGAGGCCGGCTTCACGCTGACGAGCGGCGCTTGGCTCGACGCCTACGACTCTGTGCGCGCCAAAGCCAAAGAGAGCTTCCGCAAGGCGCTCCGGGAAGAAGCAAGAGCGGCCGGGAGCAATCTCTATACCTACGGCATGGGCGCCGTGATGCCCGAGCCGGAATACGACCTGCCCGTCCTCCGCTGCGCGGACGCGGCGATCTACGTGCTCTCGCGCATCTCGGGCGAGGGGAACGACCGCAAACCGATCCCCGGCGACGTGCTGCTGACGAACGCGGAGATCCGCGATATCCACCGCCTCAACAGTCTCTACGATCGCTTCATGCTCGTGCTCAATGTGGGCGGGCCGGTCGATCTCATGCCCGTGATGGAGGTAGGCAATATTCTGCTTATCTCCCAGCTCGGCACGGAGATGGGCAGCGCCCTGGCCGACGTGCTGTTGGGGAAGCTCAACCCCTCGGGAAAGCTGAGC
>JAFZQQ010000083.1 GCA_017620315.1 Oscillospiraceae bacterium
AAGTATCCGCCGCACTCCATGAGCATCTTGATCAGCGGCTCCGTGTGCGCGTCGTTTGTGCAGAAGTACGCCGAATTCACTCCGTACTTTTTGACCCATTCGGGAACGTGTTCAAGAATGAACGCCTGCGCGCCGGGGACGCCCACCTCTGTTGTGGGATCGGGCGCAGTCTCCATCGCGAACCTCATTCCGAAATCTTCGCACGCGGCTTTCATGACCGCAACGCGCCTCGACACGGTCTCGTATGAAAGGTGGCGGGGAAACGAAATGTGCACAAAGGTGTCGCAGCCGAGCTCGTGTGCCGTCCGTATCATAAGATATCCCCTCGCGACAAAGTCACTGGACACCACAAGGTCGGCGACGGGGGAAATGTCCGAAAAGTCCTCGTACGCCTCGCCCGCGATGCAGATGACGTCGGGTCTCACTTCCTTGATCCTGCGGAACGCCTCCGCGGTCCCCTCGACCGCCTGATTGACGATGACCGCTTTGATCTCAGGGTCTTCGGCAAGGTTCACGATGGTCTGGATCGTGACCTCAAGCTCCTCGGTAAAATTATCGGGATAGATCGCGAGCGTCACCTTGTCCGCGCCATACTTTTTCTGAAAGGCGTCGGCGCCGCGTCTGTCGTCCTCGGACTGTGAAAACGAGCCCGTCACGATCCCGATGCGGAAGTTGTCGGCGGTGTCCTCCCGAGCCTTTTCTCCGCCGTCCTCTTTCGCGCTGGTCGCTGCCTCCCCCGTAGCGGGCTCGGCCGTATTTTGAGCGGCGGGCGCGTTACTCGCCCCGCCGCAGGCAGTCATAATAAATATCGTCAGCGCCGCGAGAAAAATGCTGCAAGCTTTTTTGATCATGTCCGCTCTCCCCCTCATTTTAATTTCGCTTGTTTTTCTGCTCCTTCCGTGCCGGTCTGTCCGCTTACTCGATGGCGGGAGCGATCTCCCGGATCAGCTCGGCCGCCTCGTCATACATAAAGTCGCCGATATACCGCGCCGCCTCGCGCAGCTTGTCTTTCTGCGTCGGGCGGAACGGATAGCCCGCAAGCTTCGCCGCGAGCTCTGCGGAGCGCTCGTCGTCAAAATCATCCAGCGCCGCGAGCAGCAGCTCCGCCGTTTCCCTGGCCTCCGCGCTGGACATCTCTCCGGGCGCACGAACGGTCTCCGCCTCTCCGATCGGGCGCAGAAGCTCGATCAGCTCGGCGTACTGTTCAAGCGTCTGGGACGTCGATGCGTCAATGCAACCCTTGTCCCCGCGCTTCGCCGCGAGCTCAAGCGCCTCGAACGCGTCGGCAAGGCTGTTCGCGCCGATCATCCGCGAATTGCTTTTGAGCGCGTGTACCTTGATCGCATATCCGTCGATATCACCGGCGGCAAGCAGCTCCTCCACCGCCTTGCGGTTCGTCTCGTAGCCGCGAAAATACCGCTGCAGCGCCGAGGCATATTTTTCCTCGCCCCCAGTGTAGCCAAATCCGTCCTCCACCGAGATGCCCCGCTCGGAAAGCCACTGAAATCTGTCGCTCATGATGCTCCTCCTATCCCAGCACGTCGATGATCTTTGCCACAAGCTCCGATTTTTTGGTCGGCTTGAGCACATAGCCCTGGGGCTTGAGCTCCACGATCGTCTTTGTGACGGTCTCTTTTTCGGACACTCCCGTCAGAAATACCACGGGTATCTCCTGATACGCCGAATCCTCGCGCAGCTCCTTCAAAACGGCGGGGCCGTTCATCTCCGGCATCATGTAGTCCAGCAGGATCAGATCCGGCTCCTCCTTCTCCAGGAACTTGAAGGCGCTTCTGCCGGAGCTGACCAGCGCGACGTCATAGAACTCCCGCAGGTGCTCCTTGATCTGCATCAGCTGTTCGGGGTCGTCGTCGACCACGAGGATGCGCTTTCGCACAATGTCCGTGCTCCGTCTGGGGTCGACGTACTCCGTCAGCTGCGATTCGATCTCCTCCCGCGCACGGTCCCAGTCCTTCTCTATCTCGGCAAGCTTGTAGTAGAGCGCGTTCAGGAACACCGGGCGCTCCAGAAACGTGACCTTGCCGAGCGTCGTGTTTGAGATGAAGGTCTTCCGGTCCTCCGCGTTCGCCACGACGATGATCGAGGTCGTGCCCATATCCATGCACTTGCGCAGCACGTCAAAGACCTTCACCGCGCCGCGGTTGTCGTCGCGCATACAGATGATGACCGCCTGCGGCATTTCCGAAAACATCACCTTCAGCAGCCTCTGCTTTATGGGAAGACACTTCAGGCAGATATCCCCCCTGTCGCGCTCCACATGGTCGCAGATATCCGCCGCGATCTGCTCGTTTCTTCCTGTGACAAGTATTTTAAGGCTCATCGCTCTTCCTCCCTTGTTTTCCCGTATGCAGCGGAAAAAACACTGTTGAGTGAATGATATAGAACAGGAAAAAGCATTGCAAGGTCTTTGGCGCAAGCGGTGTGATTTGAGGCGCAAACGGCGCATTGATTCTCTCTGAACGGATATAAAAATAGCGGTCAAACCGTTGCAAGATCCGTAACAGTTTGACCGTTTTTCAGTTCTTTGGGCGATTCGGCGCACATAGGGTCAGTAATCCATTTTGCACGGCATTAAGCTGCAAAGCCAGACGCCGCAATCAGTTGACGCTCTCGGTTCACAGACGCCGACGCCGCGTTAATTGGTAATGTTCGGTATTCGTAATTATTTGGCGGTTTTTCATTCTTCAGTATTCATTATTTATTTAGAAAATCCAGTCGGGAGAAAATGAATAATGAATACTGAAAACTTAAAAATGAAGAATACAAAGCAAAAATCCCGCCGACTGACGTCGACAGGATTTTCGCTTTGGTCCGAGTGGCGGGATTTGAACCCACGGCCTCTTGGTCCCGAACGGGCCATCTTGCCGAGAATTTCTAACATTTTTGTTAAATAAGTCCGATATTTTTTGATATAGTCGGAGTTATCTTAACAAATTGTTAGGTATCATTGAACACCGTATCAAAGCGTTGTGCGCTTTTTGTGCGCCCGTGCTCCTAATGTGCTCCTAAAACAGCCACAAATCTCACTCAGAAACGACCGCGATTCTCGCCCGAAACGTGCAGAAGCATCATACTACATATATAGTGCTTGCTGTCTATGATCCCGCGACATCGCTGCGACGACGTGCTGACCGATTGTCCTGCAAAAAAAGCCCGATCTGACATAGTAAAGCCGTCCCTCGAAAAAAGAGGTAACTTTACTATGCAAAAACTAAACTCTAATGGCATTTCCCTGATAGGGATTCGCCTTCTCGTATTCTTCCGCTTCACGGCTAATCTCCTCCGGCGCTTTGCCGTCGAAGTATTCCCGCTGCCAGCGGGTGTAGTCAAAGCGTTCGCGGATCAGCGTGGATACGAACTGCTCCGCGCGCACGACGCCGAGCTGCTCCATCAGGCAGCGCATCCCTTGACTCATTATTTCAGCCGTACTGAATTCCATATCACTCGCCCTCCGTTTCCGTTAAGAATTCGATTGGACCGACCATTTTAATTTTGCCCGACTGATGTTTCAGCAGCCGGATATCCGTAGAGATAAAGTATTCACATTCCGCGAGGATTGCAGAGGCGACATGGCAGGCATCCTTGAATTTTACGCCCGTTTGCATGAGATCCTCCGCCATTGCTTCGACATCCGCTTTTCGGTTCAGGTCAACATAGGCGGCGGCGTTTGCGTCCACGAACTGCAAAATGGCCCTTCGCCGCATCTCGTAGGGATTCTGCGCGCACTCGTAGCGGAGCATATAAGAGGCGGTCAGATCCAGCTTCCGCTCCTGGATCAGTTTTTGAATATGCAGCTTCGCCTGTGCCTCCAGCGACACCTTGATCTGCGATTGGTCGTCGTAGGGACGGTTATAGCAGCACATATCAAGGTATATTCTCACAACATCACCCCCGCAAAGAGTTGAACGCGGTTCCACGAGGCGGCATTAGCGTTGATTACAGTTTACCACGAAAAGCTCGGCTTTACAAGCCTATTATCGTCCCTTTCGAGGGGCGGTTTTTTTCATACCTGTTTGCCCGGCCAAAATAATATATTTAATAGGAGAACAACATGAGCGAAATCAACATCGAATCCTGCGACAGATACTACAAGGAGCTTGCAATCCGGCTCTCCGGAGAAGGCTACGGCGTCGAGCCGATGGAGGACGGCCTTCTCCCCGTGCGCTGGCTTGGAGAGCCGCTCTGCCGCGTGACCGCGGGCGGCGGCGCACAGTTCCGCGAGGCGGAGCTTGACCGCGACGGCGGCCGCGCCGCGTTCGACCGTGCGGTCGACATCGCCAGAGAGGTCAGGCAGTACATGGATCTCATGGATGCCGCGCCCGTCCTCAAGGCAAGCGGGCTGGACGAGCACTACAAGCTCCTCGCCGACTTTGGCGGCGCGGTGCTGGCGGGGCATCCCACCTCGCGCGGCGTCAAGTTCGTCACATGGGAGTGGAACTTCGACCGTACCGGCGTGTGGGCGGGCCACTACTTTGAGGACGAATATACCAACGCCAAGCGGGACTTCTGCATGAGGGCGGGGCTGATCGACCGCGACCAGCTCTTTTCCCGCGACCAGCTCACGGAGGTCTACCGCAGCATCCATGAAACGCTGGATGGCGAATACGCCATCACGGACGAGCGAAGAAAGCTGCTGGAAGCGGCGGCAGAGCAGATAGAGCGCACCGTCCCCGATCTGGAGCAGCGCGTGAATCAATCCAACCAGCGGGAGATGGCTCTGAGCAACAGCAGCCCATCTCAAACGCAGACCATGTACTGAGCCGGGGTTTTCCGAACCATGATCGGAAAGCTCCGGCTCTTTTTTCGTTTTCAGCGGAATCGGAGGTGATGAAAAACGAGAATAGAGCGAAAATGCGAAACACTCGGAGTAGACCTTGCCTATATGGGAACCTCGCTGTTCCACAAGAATCCCGCGCCGAATGAGGCGCGAATGACTATTGAAAAGCCCGTGTGCCGTGATTCGCCGCGGTGCAAGGACTGCCCGTACCCGGCGCACGGTTTCGTCTGCTGGCACGACGAAGATCATTGCCTGCGGACGGAAATGGAAAAAATCTATCGGAAGGAGAAACGCAAAAATGCAGGCAATCATCTGTAACGAAAAGTTTCCCGAAGAGGGCTGCGTCACGATCCCCCTGCCCATCCCGGACGAGGAATACGACCACTGCTTGGAGATGCTGGAGCGTTTGGGGATCGGCGGCGTCACGGCAAGGGACTGCTACATCGACCAGCTCAACGATGCTCCGCCCTGTTTGGATGTGCTGGAGCAGCAGACGGTCAACATTGACGAGCTGGACTTCCTCGCACGGAGTCTCGACCGCTATACCGACGAGGAGCTGGCAAAGTTTCAATGCGCGGCTGCGGCGCGGGACTGCCGAGACCTGCCGACACTCATCAACCTGTCCTTTTGCTGTGAGAACACGACCGTCATCACAGACTTTTCGGACTTGGAGCAGGTTGGCAAGAACCACTTCCTCGATATCAACGGCGGCTGCGCGCCCACTGGCGTCTATGACGCGCTCAACGGAGAGGGCATCGCGCGCGAGCTGATCAAAAGCGGCGAGGGTAAGGTCACGCCCTACGGTGTGCTTTATGAGAACGGGATGCGGCTGGAGCCGATGTACACCGGGCAGAGCTTTCCGACGTACCACGACAAAGCATACCTCTTTGAAACAGAACTCGCGCCCTCCCCGGCGACGCCGGAGGACACAGCGCCAACCGTGCTGTTCCTGCCCACGCCGGAGAAGCGGCTGGAACGTTTGCTGGAACGCG
>JAFZQQ010000084.1 GCA_017620315.1 Oscillospiraceae bacterium
CTGCGATCAAAGCGCCCAATTTGTCTAAGGAAGAAAGACGTGATCTGATGGTATTTTGGCCTGATGCACACCTTGTTTGCTTTGGAAGACCGTTACGGTCTGACCATCGAGACCAGGGACGAAGAGGTCGTTTTTCGTATTGATCCCCGAAGGGGAAAGGACGCTGCCCGTATCTCTGAGATGGTCTATGCCTGGGCTCCTGTTGCGGAGAAATACCGTGCCGGAGAGATTAGCAAAGATGACTACGACAAATGGCGCTACAACTATCCGAGGTATGATGCCTCGCAGAATTGGGCGAAAGTACCGTCCCAGGAGCTGAGCGACGCGCTGGTTGAGGCGCTCAAAGACTCATAGTAAAAACTTCAGATCAATTCTTGTTGGAGGCCGATATGAAGCAAGATATTCTGTTCAGAAACGATAGCTTTGTCTTTTCATACAGAGTAGGCGGAATCCTGATCCAAAACGACCACCTACTGTTGCAAAAGCCGAAAAATGATGACTACGCGATTATCGGAGGGCATGTTTGCAGTTTAGAAACCAGCGCGGAAACATTGAAACGGGAATATGAAGAAGAACTGCATACAAAGATTGAAGTAGATCAGTTGATGGCAATCGGCGAGATTTTCTTTCCATGGGGGAAGAAACCTTGTCATCAGATTTGCCTATACTACTTTGTTCATCTATTGGATTCCGATATTCCGCTTGAAGGTACATTCCACGGCTATGACGAATTGGACAATGAGCGTATTGATTTAGACTTTTGCTGGGTGCCATTAGATGATCTGAAAAAGGGATTAAAGGTCTACCCTTTGGAGTTAATTCCATTTTTGATTGCACCACAGAAAGAAATCGTCCACTTTATCTCTCGGGAGATATAAAACTACTGAGCTCCCAATGACGACAAAAAGCCCTTCGCTGCATACCCACAGCGAAGGGCTTTCATCATATGGATCGTTACAGTCGCAAACCGTCAAGAATGACTCTCTTACCCCTAAACCCCTTGATAGGGAGAATAAAGGGAGATCATGCAACTGTTATCAAATTGTTATCAAAGGAACCTTTGAGAAGCCGGAAAGCCTTGATTTTACTGGGTTTTCCGGTTTTCGTATCTCACTCCCACTCCACCGTTGCGGGGGGTTTGCTCGTGATGTCGTACACCACGCGGTTGACGTGCTTTACCTCGCCCACGATGCGGCGGGAGACCTTGTCGAGAAGCTCGTAGGGAAGACGGCTCCAGTCGGCTGTCATGAAGTCCTGCGTTTCGACGGCGCGCAGCGCCACGCAGTAGTCATACGTCCGCTCGTCGCCCATGACGCCCACGCTTCTCAGATTCGTCAGCGCCGCGAAATACTGGTTCACACTGCGCTCGAGGCCCGCGTTTGCGACCTCCTCGCGGAAGATGGCGTCCGCGTCGCGCAGAAGCTCAAGCTTGTCGCGCGTGATCTCGCCGATGATGCGGATGGCAAGCCCGGGGCCCGGGAAGGGCTGGCGCCACACGAGCTTTTCGGGCAGGCCGAGCTCTATGCCGAGCGCGCGCACCTCGTCCTTAAAGAGACGGCGAAGCGGTTCGACGATCTCCTTGAAATCGACGTGGTCGGGCAGACCGCCGACGTTGTGATGGCTTTTGATGACGGCGCTCTCGCCGCCGAGACCGGATTCGACCACGTCGGGATAGATCGTGCCCTGCGCGAGGAAATCCACCGTGCCGAGCTTTTTTGCCTCCGCCTCAAAAACGCGGATGAATTCCTCGCCGATGATCTTGCGCTTGCGCTCCGGCTCCGTCACGCCGGCAAGGCGCGAGAGGAAACGCTCGCTCGCGTCGACGCGGATGATCTCCATGCCCAGCGCGTTGCGCATGGCGGTCTCGACCTCGTCGCCCTCGTTTTTGCGAAGGAGCCCGTGGTCGACAAATATGCAGGTGAGCTGCTTCCCGACCGCGCGGTACAGAAGCGCCGCCGCGACCGCGCTGTCAACGCCGCCGGAGAGCGCGAGCAGGACCTTCCCGCTTCCGATCTTCGCGCGGCATTCCTCTATCGCCTCGCTTGCGTAGGACGCCATCGACCAGTCGGGAGTGAGACGGCAGATGCGGAAAAGGAAGTTTTTGATGATCTCGGTGCCGTGAACGGTGTGCATGACCTCGGGGTGGAACTGCACGCCGTAGAGCCCGCGTTTCGCGTTCTCTATCGCGGCAAAGTCGCAGCCCGCAGTCTTCGCTACGGCGCGGAAGCCGTCGGGAAGGCGCTCCGCCTCAACGCCGTGGCTCATCCAGCAGACGCTGGTGGGCTCGACGCCGCTGAAAAGCTCGCTCGCCCCGTCGTGCGTCAACTCCACCTTGCCGTACTCGCGCACATCCGCCCTGCGGCAGGCGCCGCCGAGCTGGTGGATCATGAGCTGTTGACCGTAGCAGATGCCAAGGATGGGTACGCCGAGCCCAAAGACCGCGGGGTCGAGCTGCGGCGCGTCCGGCTCGAAGACCGTCGCGGGGCCGCCGGTGAAGATGATCGCGGCGGGCTCGAAGGCACGGATCTCATCCATGCTGAGACGGTAGGGCTTTATCTCGCAATAGACGCCGCACTCGCGCACGCGCCTCGCGACGAGCAGATTGTACTGCCCGCCGAAGTCAAGGACAAGTACCCTCTGCATGGCTTATTCCTCGCCGCGGAAGATGAGCTTCCCGTCCTCGACCTTGTCGATGACCGCGAGCGCGTGATAGGGCACGCCGATATTGCGGAAGCGGTCGCCGCCCTCCTGAAAGCCCTTCTCGATGGCGATGCCGATGCCCTCAAGCGTCGCTCCCGCGGCGTTTACGAGGTCGACAAGACCCTGCATGGCGTTGCCTTTTGCCATAAAGTCGTCGATGATCAGAACATGGTCGTCGGCGTGCAGCCATTCCTGCGAGATGATGTAGGTCACTTTTTTCTTGTAGGTATAAGAAAAGACATCGCTCTGGTACAATCCGCCTTCGATGTTGTCGCTCTTCGCTTTCTTTGCGAACAGCAGAGGAACACCGTATTTCTCGGCGCAGATCGTTGCCAGCGCGATGCCGCTTGCCTCCGCGGTGAGGACCATGGTCAGCTTGTCGATCGGAAAATGCTTTGCGAATTCGTCCGCGAGCTGGGACAAAAGCGCGGTGTCGACACGGTGGTTCAGAAAACCGTCCACCTTGATGATATCTCCGGGCAGGACCTTGCCCTCGGCACGAATGCGGTCAATGAGCAGCTGCATAGGAACCCCCTCCAAATTCTCTTTATTTTCGGCTCTCCGGCACAAAAACACTACGCTCCAATTATGAAGTATGCCGCGCAAAAGCGCAAGACGGAAAAGGGCACAAAAAAGGAGGCGCGTACGCGCCTCCTTTAGTCTGTTTCTTTCAGCCTAAGGCTTCGACCACCGTGAAATCCGTCTCCGAGACGTCCTCGCCGAAAAGCCATGAAACGCGTTTCGCGTAATCGAGCGCGGCGCCGCGCGGCGTGAGCAGCTCGGGATGCTTTCCCGCGTCGCATTCCGCCTGCAGCCTTGCGTAATGCTCGCTCGCGGTCTCGTCAAAGCCGAGGGCGGCGGGAAAGACAAGATGCGTTTCCGTCCAGTCGTACTCGCTGTAGACGTAGTACACCCGCTCGACGCACCAGATGCCGTTTTCGCCCTGCTTTTCGGGCTGTGAGAGCGAGAGCACGACAAGATCCATCGGCTGTCCCGGAAAGCTGCAGCCCAGCTCGATGTGTTCGCCGCCGTAAGTGTGGCTTGCGCCGAAAAGCTCATGCGCATCGTAGGATGTGAGCGAATTGCGCGCAACGATGCTCTCGGCCAGCGTATCCACCCACGCGGTGAGCTTTTTCCACTGAGCCAGCGCCGCCTCGTCTATCCCGCTCTCGCCGCGGTAAAGCCGCACGTCGGTCGGTTTTGAGATGATGTAATAACGCTCGTCCCCGTCACGGGCGAACAGCTTTGCACCGCTGCTGTCGCCTGATACGAATTCCTCAAAGCCGATGCGGTCCAGCCGCGAAACGGTGCAAAGCCAACCCATGGCCCAGTCCTCGTCGGGATGATCTGTTTCAAAGGCCTGCAGCGATTCCCTTTCGCTGATCGAAAAAAGCGGCGTCCAGTGCTCGTTCCACGCCTCGGGCAGTTTCTCCGTGATCACAAGCTCCGCGTATTCAAAGGGCATTTGCAGCACCAACTCGCCGCAGACGGTCTCGGTGATGCCCTCGAAGTGCGGCGCATCCTGCTTCGGTGCCGGAGGTGTGTATACAAAGGGCTCCTTCTCAGGCTCCCCTGGCGATTGGACAGGCTCCGGAGCGCTCTGCCCGGCGCAGCCGGCAAGGCAGAGCGCGCACAGCGCCAGAACTGCGAGCTGTTTTTTCATGCGTTATCTCGGATTCTTTGCGTTATGTATGCGGTTGAGCTCACGCGCCACCTGATCCAGCGCGCGCTGCCGCTGCGAGGGATTCTTGCTCTTATGCAGCGCGTCCTTTGCCTTTTTCAGCTCCTCGCGCGCTCGGTCCGCCTCGACGTCCTCCGGGCGCTCTATGCTCTCGACGAGCACGAGCGCGTCGTTGTTCTCGAAACGGGCGAAGCCCTGCGCGACGACCGCCTCAAGCTTCTTGCCGCCCGGAAGCATGGCTTGCAGCCTGCCGGGGACGATCGCCGCCGCGACGGGGGAATGGTTTGCCATGATGCCGAGCTGCCCGTCGGTGATCGGCAGCTTGAGCGAAAGGCATTCGCCCTCGTAAAAAATGCGGTCCATTGCGCTGACGCGCAGCTGAAAGGTCTTCATGTCTGTTCACCCAGTTTCTTTGCTTTTTCAAGCGCGTCCTCAAGCGTGCCGACATTGTAGAACGCGGCCTCCGGCACGTCGTCGACCTCGCCCGCGATGATCGCGGAAAAGCCGCGCAGCGTGTCCTCGAGCTTCACATACGCGCCGGGTATGCCGGTGAATTTTTCGGCGACGTGGAAGGGTTGGGAAAGGAAGCGCTTGATCTTTCTTGCGCGGTAGACCGTCAGCTTGTCGTCGTCGCTCAGCTCGTCCATGCCGAGAATGGCGATGATGTCCTGAAGCTCACGGTATTTTTGAAGTATCTCCTGCACGCTTCTCGCTATGCGGTAGTGCTCCTCGCCCACGGCGTCGGCCTGCAGGATGCGCGAGGTGGACTCCAGCGGGTCGACCGCGGGATAGATGCCCTCCTCCACGATCTTTCGCGAAAGCACGGTGGTCGCGTCCAGATGGGTAAAGGTCGTCGCCGTGGCGGGGTCGGTCAGGTCGTCCGCGGGGACGTAGACCGCCTGCACGGAGGTGATCGAGCCGTTTTCGGTGGAGGTGATCCTCTCCTGCAGCTCGCCCATCTCTCCGGCAAGCGTCGGCTGATAGCCGACGGCGGACGGCATGCGCCCCAGAAGCGTCGAGACCTCGCTGCCGGCCTGCACAAAGCGGAATATGTTGTCGATAAAGAGCAGCACGTCGCGGTTTTCGCGGTCACGGAAGTATTCCGCCATCGTCAGCCCGCTCAGGGGCACGCGCATACGCACGCCGGGCGATTCGTTCATCTGCCCGAAGACGAGCGCGGTCTTGTTGATGACGCCGCTGTCGCGCATCTCGTTCCACAGGTCGTTGCTCTCGCGGCTGCGCTCGCCGACGCCGGTGAAAATGGAATAGCCGTCGTGCTCCATGGCGATGTTGTGTATCAGTTCCTGGATGAGCACCGTCTTGCCGACGCCCGCGCCGCCGAAAAGACCGATCTTTCCGCCGCGGGCGTAGGGCTCAAGCAGGTCGATGACCTTGATGCCGGTCTCCAGTATCTCGACCGCCGCGGTCAGCTCGGAAAAAGCCGGCGCGGGACGGTAGATGCTCATGCGCTCCGTGTCCTCCGGGATCGGTTCGCCGCCGTCGATGGGCTCGCCGAGGACGTTGAACATACGTCCCAGCGTCACGGCGCCGACCGGCACGGTAATGCTGCGACCGGGCGCGGTGACGCTCATGCCGCGGTAAAGCCCCTCGCTTCCCGCGAGCATGACGCAGCGCACGACGTCGTTGCCGATGTGCTGGCAGACCTCCATGGTGCGCTCGCCGTCATCAAAGGGCGCGAGCACGACGTCCTTGATCATCGGCAGTTGCCCCTCGTCAAAGCGGACGTCCACGACCGGGCCGGCGACCTGTATGATGGTTCCTTTCGTCAAGAGGATGCGCCTCCTTTTTTGCGTTTGTTCTTCTGCGCCTGCGCGCCCGCGGAGATCTCGGTGATCTCCTGCGTGATCGCCGCCTGACGCGAGCGGTTGAGCTGAAGCGTCAGATCGCCCAGCAGCTCCTGCGCGTTCGAATTTGCCGAGTCCATCGCGGCGACGCGCGCGTTCTGCTCGGCGCAAAAGCTGTCGAGCAGCGCGGAGTAGAGAAAACCGGTGATATAGCTGCGCAGCGCGCCGCGGATGACCTCCGCCTCGGAGGGTACAAGCTCGAACTTCGTCTCCTCATCCCCGGCGGAGCGGTATTCAAGCGGCAGCAGCCGCTCATGCATCGCGCGCGAGGACATGGAGTTGCGCATATCGGTGTAGACCACCGTCAGCGAGCCCAGCTCGCCGTTGTCGACCTTTTCAAGCAGAGCCGAGCAAAGCTCGCGCGCGGCGCCGGGCGTCGGGCTGTGCGCGGCGCCGAGATACTCCGCGTCCGGACGGTGCTGCGCGAAATAGCGCCTGCCGTACTCGCCCACAACAAAAAGTCTGGGCTCCTTCTGCGTTTCCAAAAGCTCCTCGGCCTCGCGGATCACAGAGATGTTGTACGCCCCGGCAAGCCCCTTGTCGGCTGTGATGACCAGCACTCCGGGCGCGCCGGAGGGCGCTCCGAAATAGCGGCTGTCAAAGCCGGGCTCGGCGCGGAGTATCCGCCCGGCCTCCTCTCGAAGCGCGTCAAAATACGGGCGCGTCTGCGCAAGGTCCGCCTTTGCGCGGCGAAGCTTTGTGGAGGATATGAGGTACATCGCGCCGGTTATCTTCCGCGTCTCCTTGACTGCCTTGATGCGGTCCTTGAGTTCCTTAGCGCTCGGCATTGCCGCTCTCCTTTCTTTTGCTGTGAAAGCTGCGCTCCCGCAGCAAAGAAGTATGTCAAAAAAGTGCCGCGAAAGCTTTCCTTTTCGGCGGCGCGCTGTTATCGCCTGGGTGCCTGTGAGCCGCTGAGCCATTGCTCGGCAAAGCTCTTCGCGGCGTTGAGGATAAGCGTCTTGTCGCGGTCGTGCATCGTGCCGTGGCGGTCGATGCGGCGGCACACGTCGTCGTATTTCTTCTCTATCGCGGCGAGCAGCGCCTCGCGATAGGCGGGAAGCTCGTCAAGCGGAATGTCCTCCATCGTGTGATTGAGCGCGGCGATCAGCAATATCACCATGCTGTGCTGGTCATAGGGCTTGTACTGTCCCTGACGCAACAGACGCATGAGTCCCTGGCCGTATTTGAGCTGGCGCTTCGTCACCTCGTCGAGATCACTTGAAAATTGCGTGAACGCCTCCATCTCACGGAACTGCGCGAGGTCGATGCGCAACGAGCCGGCGGACTGCTTCATCGCCTTGGTCTGCGCGTCGCCGCCGACGCGGGAGACCGACAGTCCGACATTCACCGCGGGCCTCTGACCGGAGAAGAACAGGTTGCTTTCAAGGTAGATCTGGCCGTCCGTGATGGAGATGACGTTCGTGGGGATATAGGCGGACACGTCGCCCGCCTGCGTCTCGATGATGGGCAGCGCGGTCAGGCTGCCACCGCCGAGCTTTTCGGAAAGGTGCGCCGAACGCTCGAGCAGACGGGAGTGCAGATAGAATACGTCGCCGGGGTACGCCTCGCGTCCCGGCGAACGCTCAAGCAGCA
>JAFZQQ010000085.1 GCA_017620315.1 Oscillospiraceae bacterium
GAGAAAGAAACCTCAAATCAGGTTTGGGTCGTATTTGACAAAGACGAATTTCCGGCTGACGCGATTTATGAGGCAATGAAGTCCGCGCGTCAGAACAATGTCGGTGTAGCTTTTTCAAATGCGGCGTTTGAAGTTTGGCTCATCAACCACTTCAAAGAATTCAACTCCGAAAAGTCCGCCGGCGATCTTCTGCCCATTCTTGATTTACTGCTCAAGAACAACGGATATAGCAAAGGGTATGCGAAAAATGACGCAGGTGTTTTTCACGGTATGCTTTTACCTCTGATAGACACCGCTATGCATAATGCTGACGTTTCTTTGCAAAAGAGGATCGCTGCGTACAACCAAACGCATCCGGGTGAGAGAAGCTATCCGTATTGTGAATGGAACTCATGCACTACAGTACACAAGCTTGTCGAAGCCTTGAAGCTGGAATAAATGAATGACGCAAGGGGTATCGCTCCCAAACGGGCGACGCCCCTTGCGCGCTTTTACTTCTTTGCGGTTTCTTTTTTCAGCGCCTGATAGCCCCATTCAAAATAGGCGTGCGCGCTCTCGAACAGGAAAGCGTATGAAGACACCTCCATGATCAGCTCCTCAATGCTGAACGGGCGGTAGCCGTATGAGCTCATCTCCCAAAGATACTTTTCGAGCTTGCCGGAGTCGGACCGCATCGCGTTCAGGAACTTCTTGGTGTCCTTGTTGATGCGGCTCAGGCGTTTCAATTCCTCAAGCGCCTCGTCCGTCTGCCCGAGCTTGAAATGGAGGATGGAGAGCGGCAGGAGCGTCTGCGTTTCCTCCTCGGGGAATTTCTCCAGCACCGCCCTCGCCGGTTCTTCCTCCTCGAGCATCGCGTAGAGGTGCATCAAATCATAGCGGACGCCGAGATTGTCGTTTTCGCACAGCTCGAGCAGTTCCTCGCACTCCCGCGCCGCGCGGCGCAGCATGCCGCACTCGGTCAGCGTCTGCATATAGAGGTGCCGGAGACGCATATAGGGCCGCGTTTCGATGACGCCCCAGAAGTCGCCCTTGTATTCATCCGCAAAATAGCCCTCCTTCATCATCTGGCGGTTGCCTTTTTCCAGCAGCCGCGACAGCTCCTCCATGAGCGCATAGGGATTCCTGGCGGTCAGCTCCGCCATCATCCGTCCCGCGTCCAGATTATCCGGCTCGAGCTCGAGCGCCTTGTTCAAGTATTCTATCTGCTTTTTCTTGGAGGTTTCCTCCTCCGCGAGCTCCAGATAGTCGTCCGCTGTCTCCGGCTCATTATACTCCCCGCCAAGGGAAAGCTGCGCGTTCTTCTCCCGCATAAACTGCTGGATCAGATCGTTCATTTCCTCCTCGCCGGGACCGTACGGCCGCTGCGCTTTCAGGAACGCGTTCAATTCCTTCATGGTTTTTTCTGTTTGTCTGCTCATATCTGTCTCCCCACCCAAGCTTCCGTCATTTCAGCGCCTTGCCAATATCCCACGCCTTGCCGACCTCCGCACCGAGCACATGGTAGGCGTGGTTGAACGGGTCGAAGCAGATCGGCGCAACCTTGGCGACGTCCACCTTGCCGTCAGTCATCGCGGATTCGTCCACGCTGACGTTGACGATCTCGCCGCGCAGGATGCAGCTCTCTTTATCGTAACTGATAACCCGGCACTCCATGCATACGGCAAGCTCGTTGATGATCGGCGCGTTGACAAGCTCGCTCTTCGTGGCGGTGAAGCCTGCCTTGGCAAACTTGTCCGGCGTCTGGTTGCCGCTCGCGATGCCAACGTAGTCGCACCCGGCGACGTGCGCGGCGTCCGCCATGCTGATGGTAAACGCGCCGGTCTTTTCAAAGTTTTTGCAGGTCTTGTGACCGGGCGAGAGGCAGACGGCAATTTCGTTTTCCTCGCTGATGCCACCCCATGCGGCATTCATGGCGTTGGGTACGCCGTTTTCATCGTAGGTTCCGATGATCCACACGGGCTGGGGATAGCTCAGGGGTTTCGCGCCAAAGTTCTTTCTGCTCACGGTGTTACCTCCAATACTATATTTTAATGGTTTTCCAAACGCACCTTGATTCCGACCACGCCGTATTTTTCCTGCATTTCCGCCGGATAATACACATCCATATCCTTTGGAGACGCGCTGCCGATGTCGGCTTCGGTATAGCCGCACTCCAAAAGCGGGAGCTTATCGTACAGCGCCGCAAAGGAATCGAAAACAAACAGATCGGTCACCTTGACCTTGAGCGTTTCTTCAGGGTTTTCGGTATGAACAAACACGATGTTGTCCCCGATTTGAATTTTACGTCTTTTGTCGTCGTATAACCGCAGTTCGATTGTCTTCCTTCCACTTTTGATCAGCTCGAACGGAGCGGGCGTAAGCTGCATCGTGTGTGTCATGCAGGCTTTCCTTTTTTCGCGTTTTCTCCGTCTCTGCTCGCGGTTCTGCTTTTCGGACTCGAACAGCTCCACCGCCGCGTCGGTCAGCTCCGCGGGCCAGACGTGCTCGCCGCCGACAACGTGCGCCCACGGGCAAAGCATTTTGTAATCATCGTCAAACACGATGGTATACGGCGGTCCGCAGCGGTCGTTGACGTCCATGTAGAGGTGCCGTCCGCTGCCGATCAGCTTGTATGTTTCGTCGTCACGCATCCCGTCCGCAAGCGCGTCGAAGATGTCCTTCGTGATCTCGTACAGATGATAGTAGCCGCAGCCGCCGCGCTCCGCCGTATAGAGGTCTCTTTCTTCGTCATAGCAGACCTTCCAGCCGTCTCCCTTCTTGAATTGCAGCATACTTCCCTCCGCGTATATCATTTTCGTCCGACCATCCGCCAGACCGCCTTTTCGTCGGCGGAGGGCCAGTGCTTTTGTATCTGCTCCGCGATGCGCCGCGCCGATTCCTCCGGCGCTTCACCGTAGGCAGCGGTCACGGCGTCATAGCCCCAGACCGCCTCGGGCGGGAGCAGGATCGAGACCGGCATCCCGTACTCGCCGCCGCGCTTGTTTTGCCGGCGTTTGAAGTCTACCACGACAAGATAGAGCTGCATCTGGAGATCGGTCACGATGCCGGGGAAATTCTTCGCGCCTTCCTTGCCAAAGCCCGCGAGCTTTTTAAGCTCGGTGGAGAAGATATGCTCATCCTTCCAGCCGCCGTCGCTGTCCGAAAAGATGTCCATGATCCGCTTGCCGCGCGCGTTTGCAAGTCCCTCATCGTAGAGCGAATCAAAATCGTAGCCGTCGCGGCGGGCGTTGGCAAAGTACGGCAGCCATTCGAGGCTGATGAACCCCGCCTTTTTGCCGAAGAACTTGCCGTAGGCGACCTCACGGCTGCGCGCGATCAGTTCGCGCCATTCCCACGGGTCCTGCTTCCGGTCGCCCGTCCACCAGAAGTCGGGGGAGACGTGCTCCTCGACGGAAAAGCCCTTGATCTCATTTCCGAAAAGCGGCAGGAAACCGACCTCGTCGATCCAACTCACAAGCTCGTGCCAGGAGCGGATGCGGTACGGGTCGTCCCACGCAAGCCCCCGCATGATCCATTCGCCGTTTTCCACGCTCATTGCCTGTCCTCACCGGTGCCGCTCAGGATGATTCCGCAATCCTCGCACCATTCCCGAGCGACGCGCTTGTACTCCGCGTCGCGAAACTGATACCATTCCTGTTCCAAGCCCATACGCCGGACCGCGTCTTTGAAACGCCGAAACGCTCCGCGGCCGGAGATTGCCGAATGAAGCTCCGATGGATGGTGCCTGTCGGCAAAGTCTGCCATCATGCCGTATTCGTCAATATCCCGGCGGCTGGGGAGTCGCTTGAAACCATGTTCATCCAAAGTGCCGGAGGCTTTCTCATATTCCTCCCGCGTCATACCGAAATCGTCGAGCCATGTGATCTCGTGGGTCACAAGGTCGTAGAAGGCTTCAGAGGTGTCGCTCGTCATCTCCAGAGCCAGAATCACGTCGTCAAGCGTCATTTAAGCACCTCAATCTGCATCGTTTCTGTTTGTTCTCTTATGGTTGAATCGGCGTTCCGATGCGCATATCCCTTCGCCATTCGGGCGCGTCGCCGTCGTCCGCCCAATACTCGTCCATTTCGCAGATTTTGCCGTCCTTCAGCCGAAGAAAGCTCACAACATGAAAGGACGCGCTGCGATCCTTCGGAAAGGCGCGCACCACCGTGACGGTGCCGTCGCCGAGCGCTTCCGCGCGCTCGATCTCTCCGTCCCAGTCACCGGGATACTCGCAATCTGCGCGAACGTACTCCGCGACTGTAAACTGCTCGTTCGAGCAGTGCCAGCGGATCACGGCGTCCTCACGGAAGTAGGACGGCAAAGCCTTTTCATTTTGCGACAGAACGTCGCGCCAGAATTCGTTGATGTTCACTTGCACACATCCACCCAGCCTTCGGCTCCGCAGCAGGATTCCAGCTCCTCGACCGTCAGCCGCACGGCGCTGTGATTTGTGCCGGCGGCGGGATAGACCACAGTATGTTTTTTAATGCTCTCGTCCAGATAGACGGTCACGCCGTCCTTGATCCCAAAGGGACAGACCCCGCCGATATCGTGACCGATCAGCGTTTCGACCTGCTCCGCGGGGATCATCTTTGCCTTGCAGTCAAAGCGTGCCTTGTATTTCTGGTTGTCGATCCGCACCATGCCCTCTACCAAAATGAGCACAGGTTTTTCTCCCTGCAAAAACGAAAGCGTTTTCACGATCATCCCCGGCTCACAGCCCAGCGCCTCGGCCGCCTCCGCGACCGTCGCGCTGCTGTGCTCCGTAATGATGATCCGGTCGCCGAAGCCCTTGGATTCAAGATACTCTTTCGCACGTTCCAGTGACATCTGTTTATCCCTCCGCTTTGGATCGTCTCTTCCGGTTCTTCGTCTGAGCGTAGCTTAAGTCCAGCAACTCCGTCACGGTCTCGTCCGCCGCCGAACCGTCTAATAGGATGCCGATCCAGTGTGTCTTGTTCATGTGGTACGCGGGCACGACGCCGGGTTTGCCGATGTACGAGCCGCTGAGCAGCGGCCCGCACTTCACGTCCATGATATATACGATCTCCTCGCCCGGAAGCCCCAGCCGGTCGCGCCGCACGTCCATGACGACCGCGTACCACTTAAGATTGCCGCGGTGACGCAGCACAAAGGTATTCGGCGCGCTTTCCCAGAGGTATTCCGGCTCCGTGCCGTACTGCTCCCGCGCGTATGTGATCAGTTCGTCCTTGGTCACAGCGGTCCACCCCACAGCTTCTGCATCGTCTGCTCATAGTCGACGTCGATCAGCACCACCGGCAAGCCGTGCTGTTTGCACCCTTCACGTACCATGCGGTTATCGCGCTTTAATCCCTCGGTCGTGCAGTCCTCGTCGAGCCGCGCCTCAATGTCCGAACCGTGGCGCACAATGTCGTCAAAATGCGCGTCGATGTAGGCGTCGGTCATGGCAAGGCAAAGAAAGCGTATCTCGGCAATATAGTGCGCGTCAAAGTTCCCTTGCCAGTCGAACGGGATATAACAGCCCTCGACGATCAGGTTCTGACGGTTCTCGATCGCGGTTTTTACCATCTCACGCACAATCGGCCAGAGATATGCCGTCAGCGCCTCGTCGTCTTCGACCATTAGCGTCGTGTTGCCGCTGCGGATCAGTCCCATCTTCAAATGGTCGATGGAGAGATATGGGTAACAATACCGTTCCAGCAACTTCTGCGCGAGCAGGGTCTTACCCGTATGCGTCGCGCCGGTAATCAGAATGATCATATCAGTAAATCCGTTTAATGTCCTTCGACTCGATACCGACGCGCTTGCAGAAAGCATCCACGTCGCTCTGGCCGCGCGCCAGCTCGTATTCGCGGAACCTGCCCGTCCTGCGGTCAATAAATCCCACGGTCATTTCGCCCGTGCAGATGCTAGACCGCACGGCGGGCTCCTGCGTTTCGGGGTCGTAGGGAATAGGCGGCGGTTCTTTCTTGCGAAACAGGCTCATGTCGGCGCCTCCGTTTCCAGGTGATGTGCTTTGGAAAACGGGCAGCGCTTCCCGATGCACTGATTGTTCTGCGCGGAATGTGTGCAGACGATCTCCGGCTTTTCCATCTCCACGCCGAGCTGCTCCCGCGCAAAATCGACCGCCGCGAGAACGGAGAGGTACGAATCCCGCTTGCAGCAGCGCGGTCCGCCGACCTCCGCGATGGCGCCGAGCGATTTCGCCGTCATGCGGTGAGACAGGGCGAACGGCTCCACAGACAGCGGCGTGGAGCCGGAGACGATGGACACGAACATCCCGGAGCTGATACCCGCTCCGCAGGCGCCCCAGAACCCGCAGGCGACGCCGGGCACGCTCTTGCCGCGGTTCATCATCTCATGGAGCGCGGATGGCAAATCAAGCTCGCCGCCGGCGTTTTTATAAGCGGTCAGCAGCGCTGCGCCGACCATGACGTGATGCTCCGGCCCGTGCATGTGACAGAACGGCAACGCCATCATCTTTTCGAGAATGGCAACTGGGTCCTTTGACGTCTCGCCGAGGCACAGGGCGAGGATCTCGTCCAGCCCCTGCGTATGGCACTCGTTGCAGACATAGTGCCCGTTGACGCAGCGCGTTTTGCTGTTTTCCCGCTTGTGGCAGACGGCGCACTCCATCGGCTCGTCCGCCGCAAGGTACACAAGCGGCGCTTTGCAAATCAGGCATTCGTCGTTCATAGTCATTTTTCCTCAAAAGTCGTACCGCACGATGGCGCAGTTCCGCACTCCGAAGGCGGAGAACGCCTCGTTGTCCATCTCGCGGAAATAGGATTCGACGATGCGCGCGATGCCGTTGTGCGCGACGAGGATATATGTTTTCTCCGGCTGCGCCTTGAGCTCGTCGAGCAGGTTGTAGATGCGCTGTGCGACGTGGAGCATGGATTCGCCCGTGCCGAAGCGGCTGGCGCAGTCCTTCTTCGCTTCGTGGAACTCACGTCCGTCGCGGGGCGTGGACTCGTAGCGCCCGAAGTTCTGCTCGATGAGCCGTTGCTCGGCGCGCGCGGGAATGCCGATGATCTCCGAGATGTGCCGCGCCGTGTCCGCCGCGCGGCAGAGCGGAGAATAGAGAATTTCGTCCGCCGCCAGTCCTTGCTCGATGAATTTTCTGCCGGTCTCGATCGCCTGCCGGTGTCCCTTCTCCGTCAGCGCGATGTCGGTCGCGCCGCAGATCTTGTTTTCCACGTTCCACACGGTCTCGCCGTGGCGGATAAAGTAAAAGTGCCCCATCTTACTTTTTGATCTCCCCGCGCCACGCGCGGATGCCTCCGAGGTTGGCGAGCTTCGTGTAGCCCATCTCTCCGAGCGCGGCGATCGCCCTGCTGCTGCGCGCGCCGGAGCGGCAGTAGACAAACAGCGGCGTGTCCACATCCGGGAACCGGTCTTCCGCCGACCGAATCTCCGACAGCGGCAGATTGACGCTGCTGGGGATGTGCCCCGCCGCGTATTCGTCGCGATCGCGCACGTCCAGTAGCACCGCGCCCTGCGTTTCCTCGCAGATCTTGATGCCCTCGTTGATGTCGGGCGATTTCATAAAATCAAACAGTCCCATGCTCATTCCTCTTCTGTAAATGTTCCTCTTCGGTCATCACCGGGATTCCCGCATCCAGTAGCATTTGTGCGAACACGCCGTTACCCGGAACGCGTTTTCCGGCAAAGCTGCCGTCGTAGATAACGCCCTTACCGCAGGACGGGCTGCGCGCTTTCAGGATCGCGCCGGCGCAGCCGTGCTCGCGGCAAATCTCCAACGCGCGCTCCGCGCCGCTGACAAACTGCGCCGTCACGTCCTCGCCCTGTTTGTTCAACACGCGCCCGTCCGGCTGCAATTCACTCGGCGTGCGCGGCGTCGGCAGGCCGCCCAGCACCTCCGGGCAGACCGCGACCGCCTCGCCGCGCTCCACGAGCGCTTTGATCTCCGGCACAAGGTTGTCCTTCCCGTCGTAGCGGCAGGGGATGCCCGCGAGGCATTTGCTGACGATGAGCAGCATCACAGCCACACCGAGGCGTTCCTGCCGGAGCCGAGCTCAAAGTGGTACTTCACGATGCCGAGATCTACCTTACTGAAAAAGCCGAGCCCCGCCCTGGCGGAGACCTTGTCGCCGTGCAGCGTGAGGAAAAACTTTTGCTGGTTCACCGCCGTCGGCGCGAGCAGCGCCGCCTCGACGCCCTTTGCGAACCACTCCGGCGCATTCTCCGCGCGGCTGACATCGGAGGCGGTCTTCGATTTGCGCGTAGCACCCTGCGTTGCGCCGTAGCCGACAGCGATCACAATGACGAGCTTCTCTCCGTTCTCCACGCGGAACGCGTCGGGGATCTTCTTGAATGTCAGCCCCACCCAGCAGGTGTTGAGCCCCAGCGCCTGCGCCGCGAGCACCAGCTTTTCGCCGTAATACCCGCACAGCTCGTCCAGCTTCGGACTCTTTTTGCCGACCAGCGCGAGATAGTTTTTGACGCCAGAGAACTTGCCGTAGTGCGCCATGGCGCCGGAAAATGCCATCGGCTCATTGCGTACGAGCTGGATGTGCAGGCCGCTTTCGCGGTTGCACTCGTCGATCAGCTTTGTAAGCGCCTCCAGCGTTTCCCCCTCGATGGGCCTTGCCGTGTAGCTGCGCACCGAATGCCGTGCGCGCATCGCTTCCATGATATCCATAGCGTTCATTCCCCGCTTTCCTTTTCGTATTCCTCAAGAAACTGCTCCAGAAAAGCGTGGCGCGGTTCGGCGAGCTTGCGCGCCGTTTCCGTGTTTAGCTCGTCTTTGAGAAGCAGCAGCTTTTCGTGAAAATGCGCGACGGATTCGTCCAGCGAACGTCCGTGCTCGCCGCCGTAGGCAAACGTGCGGGCAACGCCAATCGCGCCGAGTGCGTCCAGCCGGTCCGCGTCCTGTACGATCTTGCCTTCCAGCGTTTCCGGGCGCTTGCCACGGTTCTGGCTGAAGGATACGGTATTGATCGCCTCGCAGATGCGCTCGATCTTCTCCGGCGCGACCTTCTGTGCGGTCAGGAACGAGCGCGCGTTGGCGTTATTCTCCGTGTGAAACAGCTTGTGGTCGTCGGCGTCGTGCAGCAGCGCCGCGAGCGCGACGATCTCCATATCGCAGTCGGGCTCTCCCTCCGCGATGCGCAGGGCGTTTCGATACACGCGCAGCGAATGCGCGGCGTCATGCCCGCCGAAACAACCGTGAAATAGGTCTCGTATGTAGGAGATCGTTGCCGTGATGATTGCGTCGTTCATGGGGCTACCTCTTTTTTCGTTTGTGTTTGCTGCAACTCAAGTCCAGCAGCTCTGTCACGGTTTCGTCCGCCGCCGAGCCATCGAGTAATACACCGGACCAATGTGCCTTGTTCATGTGGTACGCCGCTGTCGCATCGACCTCGTGACGTGCGGCAAATAGTTAAACGGAGTATTTCTCGGCGAGCTTGTTTACTTTCCAAAGGAAAAAGCCGTTATGCTCACGAACATCCGTATAATACTTTGCAACATCAGAAAAGCCTTTAACTATAGCGGCGGCAGCACCTATGGCAGTAATCCCACCCGTGGTATAACTTGCAACCAGACTTCCGCTCAGTGCAAGTGCATCCAATTTTAACGTCCGCGCAATTTTTCTATACTCTTTTTCAACTTCTTGAACCTGAGTGTTATTCATCTCATAAGAAATTGCATCAATTTGACGACGGAGCGACTCATTATCATCACAAGTATCAAGTTTTAGCAACTGCGAATTCAATTCGGTCCTAAAGTTGTGAAATGCTTCTCCATAATCGTTTCTAATGGATAGCAAGTCCTTCGTCGGAATATTGCTGGTTATTGGCAGTTCCATAGATAGCGCCATTTTTGCAAGCTCAGCGTCTTTCCCGGGTTGGCCGATTGCCATATCCAAGACCTTTGAGACGATATTAGATCGCGAAAGATACATGCATCCGCAACTCTGCGAAAACACAAGTTCCTTATATAGCTCTTGGAAGTGCCCATTGGCCGCTTGATTAACCGACTGATTTACCCATGCCGAAAATTCATCTATTGTAATACTATCTGCTGGTCGAAATCCAAAAACCGCCTTTCCTGTCGATTCGTCATATTCGAACACCTTGCTAATAAAATACTGAAATGCAGATCCGGCCAGCCGCTCTCCATCCAGGAAATCAACATAAATATTAGTTC
The DNA here is from genome assembly GCA_017620315.1 of Oscillospiraceae bacterium. Classification (GTDB taxonomy): domain Bacteria; phylum Bacillota; class Clostridia; order Oscillospirales; family Oscillospiraceae; genus Hominicoprocola. The sequence continues at coordinate 10,138 of JAFZQQ010000085.1, forward strand.
CAAGTTCCAGCGGTTTATCGTCTATTATTTGATATCCCTTTTCAACCGGAACGAGATTGTGCACCCTTGCTATCGAGCGGAAATAGTCAAGTATTTCTCTAGGGATAACATCGGAAAAAGACGTTGGCGAATAAGTAATGGGTATGTTTTTTGGTCCCTCATGCATAAAAGACAGCGGCAATGTAACCACAAACCCAGCATCTATCAGCGGCTCAATTTGCATGAAGTATTCTATGGCTCTGCATATCTTTTCCCTATCAACCGACCCAGAAGGAGAGAACCCCATCATTTGCGCTGCTGCATTTGAAAATGTGGATTTTGTTTCTGTTTCGCAGAACAACGGGTCTGGAATTACAACCTGATCCATATAGAGAACCAACTGCTTGTACATTTCTTCGGTAGGTAATTCTCTAAAAGACTCATGACAGATATTCAGCTTATTCCTGCCACTACGAATTTCGTTGCGAATTTGTTCCATGTTGGCAAGAACAAATTCGCGATATTTTTGCAATTCATCAGCAATCTCTTTTTCCGAAAAAGCAGCGAAATAATCTGCGCAAGCATCTGAACTATACAGAAAACTTCCGAGCAAAAATTCTATACATTTTTTTGACATGGCTTTATCTTGCCAGCTCCTTTTCGAATATCTCTCTTGTTTTAGCTTGTACCAAAGGAAACTGCGTTTTCATTTCAAGTATCAGCTTATCTATTTTAATATTTCCGAGGGCCATTATTTCTGCATCACCATCAACATAAGTCCACGCCGCGGTAGTAGGTATACTACATTCGCCGTTTTGAATGGTTGTCCGAAACTGAGCTTGCTTTTGCCCCATTTCCATTAAATAGTCCAGACTATGTTCATTCATATCGCGCAGGTTCTTTATTTCATACAAAGGCGCAACCTTCTCAATTGATTGAAGGACTGGCATTAACGACAAATCTCCAATGCGCTGAATCTCATAATCAAGTTTTTCCAGGTCCTCGATTGCATGGAAGATTGCAGTTATCAGAAACGTGCGCTCTGCGTCAAACATGCAGTTTGTATTTTCAATATCCCACGGTGTTCCCCCGTGGTTCTTTTCTAGCGCGCAGAAGAAACGTTCTGCCTGAACAAAAGCAGCATTCCACCACTGGCAAGTTTGATATGAAAGGAGAAAAAGCTGAGTGCTTGTTAATTCCTGCTCCTTAATATCTCTGCGCAAACAAATTCACACCCCGTCTTTAGTGATGACCACGTTTTTTACTTTGTGATCTTTAAGCTTTTCGTCCCACTTAACATTACACTCTACTTGATAACTTATCCCTTTACAAGTAACCAATGAACGAATATGTACTTTGGCACCAGTTTCATTGAAATACTGTAGTTCTACACTTTCAATAGAAAAATCTGTACTATCATTCGGTTCAATTGGGATTTCGGGCGGAGGTGCAGCTCTAAAGTCTTGTTCAAATATCATCGGCGCACTTTCCACAAAAATAGCTGCCATTTTCAAATAGAAAATATTAATATCTACGACATGCTTTAGAACCAAATATGCACTCTTGAAAAGCAACTGCCACGGAGCATCCAACGGATCAATTATTTCATGAAACAAGGCATTTCGAAGCCTATATGCATAGCCAATAAACCACAAAAATGCGCGCTGCTTTTCTATAGTCGACAACTCACTGAAAGTCTGAAGGAATCCTGTTACGGGTGCTTGTGCCAGCAGCTTATGATCTTCCCCGATATCTGAGCTAAGGCAAGTTTTTTTCATTCCCTCTCCGGCTCGCAACGCAAAAGACTGCATCACAGAAAAGGTGTTCTTCAGCCGCTGCTTCCCTCTGTCAGGTAGGGCGTTCTTTATTTTCTCTAATTCATCCAACAATTTAGACGTGATTTCCTTAAAGAAAACGTCGTAGAATAAATACAACAAACCATCTTCTGGAAGCGCGGGCTGTTTTTCTTCGACAAACTTAGTAATGAGTTCGAGCATCGCTTCGTAGTTGACATCAACACTTGCTACTACGCGTTTGATGCCAGCTTCATCAATTATTTTTTTGTCTGAGCAAACTATTTCAGCTTTACAAATACCCTTGCCTTTATTCCGAACAACTAAACGTAACTCGCCAGAATAACCGCCAGGGCTTTCGAACCTCTCGAGAGCAGATTCTTTAAATGATTGATTTAGCGTATAGAAATCAAGAAGCAAAAAATGAGGATAGTGTTGGCATGTTATTCTCAACCCGCGCTGATACACATCATGAAGGTTTTGCTCAATCGAATCATAGTCGCAATGAAAGAACACTTTTCGATCAAAGTCGTCCTTATATGCCGAAAGGTATGGCGAATCACCCGTAGCTTTATAATATGGTTTTGCTTTGTCAGGATACATCTCGCGCAATGTCGCAACAAAGGCAAACCACGTCTTAATATAAAGCGTTACAAAATCTGATTCTGTGATTGCACGCCAGTTCTCATAGGTATGTTGTTTATCTCTCTGCTTTTCATCATCCATATCTACACCTTATCATGCAGCCATTCCAGCGCAGCTTCTTCCCCGTGCTCAATCACCATTTCAACGGCTTGCTTCGCATATTCAAGCAATTCTTTTGACTTGCGCCGGAGCGAAAAGGACTCTTGCATTTTTGCTTCAATATCGTCGTGTATTTTTAGCTCGAACAAAGGAATTGGCATGCCAAGAACATCTTCGTCTTTAATAACAGGGTATGATGTTCCAACATTATAGCGAAGCAGCCAATCTCGATAAAGCTTCGTGCGGAGCAGTGTTTGTAAAGTTTCCTTCTTATAGTGACCTTTTTGCCTTATGACTGTAAAAGCCCCGCTCACTAACAGACTGTCAGAATCAAGGATAGCAACTGCCCCGCGGTTAGGACGTACCGTCGAAACAAGAATATCTCCTCTTTTTGTCATTATCTTAGCGTTTGCAGGCAGCAGTTCTGTACTAATGACGTTATATGTGGCAATCCCGCTATGTACATTAACATCGCCAATTTCTACATAAGGATAATCGGAGTGCGTCCTATCACACATCTTTAAAACTTGATCAAACTCTGTTCCTACATAAGAGTATCCGCCTTTGTATCTCTGGATTAACTTAAGATACTCGTCATACTTGGCTTGGTAGAATTCAGCATCCAGCCGCCCAGAACTTAAGAAGCTGCTTTTTAGGCTCCTAACGGATGCTGTTAAAGGGCCATCCTCAATATCGTGATAACCAACTGCGGATAAAACTATATTTTCGGCTTGCTTACATTTTTGATTGGCGCATACAATGGCCTCGCGAGAACGATTAACAACACGTCTTATCTCATACTGTAGGTGAGGACTTATTTGTGGGAGACAGATCTGGTCAAAGTCTTCCAGCAGAAAGCCGGTTTGAGCTGCACCACGTTTGAATTTCTGAATTTGATTTTGACCATATTTTGTTTTGATATAAATTAGCAAGTATTCAGGGAGAACCCCGTTGTTTTTGGGCCGGATTATCGCGAGCTTGCAACTGCATGTAGCGGCGGCATCAGACGATACAATTGCGCTGTTTCCGACGATAGCCCCCACGATAGACATCAACACATCGCCCGCTCTGAGATGTGACCTAATCATATGAGGATGAGAAAATGTATCCTCATCAATACACACAGGCGAAGCTTCCTCGATAAAAGTATTGTAAATATCCTGCCCCCGGTAGTAAGGAACGCCTTCTGTTTGGAATTCTTCACTAATCGACATATGATTTCCGTCTGAGATTGTGAAATAATCCGTAACAGGGCAAAACTCAGCTTTCTTAATCAAAGCGGCTATTGCCAAGTTCTCTTTTTTATAAAACTCGGCATCTATTCTGGCAGTACGTTCAAGATCGCTTAATTGTATTTCACTTATTTCAAGCCCATCCATTAAAGCCCTATATTTCGCTTCGTCAAAAGAGTCAACGGATGGGCTCAGGGAAAAAAACTCAGGCCTTCCTTTTTTGCAAATTCGATGAAAGCCTCTGCAATGCCATCCTGCGTCAATCCCTCGTGGTTATACAAGTCATGCTGGACATACATGTGTCCATGTGAATCAAGCTTTTTTTCGCCGGTTACAGGATCTTTCACGTAAATAATGTCGCCCGAGTTCTTTTTGCTGGGTTCCTGCATGGTTGCAAAGAAGATTGGATAGTTTTCCTTTTTGGGACACAATTCATCGTCCCACTTCTGCACAAACAGAACCGAGGTTTTTGTACCTGTATGGGGCTTAAATACATTCCCATGGATTCCGACTACCGCGAGAATTCGGCATCGTTCAACGATGTAATCGCGGATATACTTATCGCTGCTGTTATTGAATCTACCTTGTGGCAGGACAATTGCCATACGTCCGCCGGGCTTCATAAAATCAAGATTACGTTCGATAAAAAGAATATCCCTTCCAACCTTGCTCTGTTGCTTTCCTTTGGCGTTTTTCGCAAGCTCATACATACTGAGAATTCTGGACTCCTTGATGTCGCCGGCAAATGGAGGATTCGCCATAAGCAGGTCAAAGGTGAAATCCCTATAACTCTTGCTGTCTTTTCTCAGCTTTTTCAGCCGGTCAAAGCCTTCAAAGTAGGTGCTGATCCAATCCTCTTGTTTTGCAGTTTCTGACCACTGTGTATAGTCAAGCGTATTGAGATGCAGTACGTTGGTGTGACCGTCGCCTGCAATCAGATTCAGCGTCCTTGCTACGCGGACGGCTTTTTCGTCAAAATCGATGCCAAAGATATTATCCTTAACATACTCGGTAAATTCGTAGGGTTTTTGATCCAAAGAAAAGAACTCGCTGATATCAAGGCCCCTGTCTTTTGCCATTTGACGCCATACATGAAAAATCGTATGGACCGGGAAGCCACTACTGCCGCATGCGGTGTCGATCATCTTTTCCCCTTCTTTGGGGTTCAGCATCCGCACACACATTTCAATTACATAGCGAGGAGTGAAGAATTGGCCTTTTTCACCCTTGCTGGACTTGCTCATCAAGTATTCAAAGGCATCATCCACCACGTCAAGATTGCTGTTAAAAAGTTTGACACTCTGAAGTGAAGAGACGCAAATAGCAAGATGCGACGGCGAAAGCTGAATTTTCGTGTTTTCGTCGAACACGCCTTTCCACTTCTGGTTGGCCTTGTCAAACAGCTCTTGTATTTTCTCCTTCAATTTGAAGTCTGTCCGTCCTGCACCCGTGAACTCCAAATAACGGGTAGGTGTCTGCCCGCTAAGGAACTCATCATAGAGTTTTGCAAAAATCAGCTTAAAGCATTCTTCAAATACGTCAACGCCCGCATTCGCCAAAACCTCATCCTCAAGGTCAAGAATGACATCTTTCAGAGAAACTCTTTCTTTCTGAAGGCGATCATTTTCTTTCAGATCCTGAATTGTCCAACGGACAGAAATGATATCCTCCAGAGTTTCATTTGCAGCCGGAATATTGCGAATATCTTTGAAATAATTAGGGTCTTGCCGATTATAATACGCAATCTGATCGCCATTTGTCCAAACGGCAATGGGCGCACCGGTGCTGTTGCAGTAGCTCTTTAGCTGTTCCTTTCCATCCTTTAGCTTAGGCTTTTTGACTTCGATGACAATATATGGAACAAGCGGACGATCTTCGTCCATAATGACAATATCGGCAAATTTTACTTCGCGTCCAAAATAAACAGGGTACTCCACCTGCATTCTGGAAACAGGATACCTATATTCATGAATCAAGCGGTCTATAAAAAGCTGTCGAACAACCTCTTCCGGCTTGAGAACAATATCCTTGTTACGGACAAGGCATTTTACAACAGCCGAGACCTTTCCTTTCTTATCGGTTTTCTCATGTATTCTGGCATTCAGCCTGTCAATTGCCTCTGCCGAAAACTGCTCGGATTTGTAATTTGTATCCTTCAGGATATCGTAAATCGTCATTTGCCCGTCCCCCAAAGCAAAAAGAATAAATGATTTTCTCTTGAAACGTGTTTGTTTTGTTGCAATAATCGCCAAAGCGCATACCAGAAAGTGATTTACAATACGACAGTATTCTACACCGAATCCAACACTATGGCAATCGAAATATGCAGGATTTGCCTTCTCGCCTCACCGTCTCCTGCTCGTGGCGTCCACCCACGCGAGGAACTCCTCCGCGTCCAGCTCGCCCGCCGTACAGCGGTCGCGCTTTTGCGCCGCCTCGTCCTTCCAGCGTGTAAATTCGTCGTCATCCATATAGCCCAGCTCCACGCGCTTGTGCAGGCGCTGGTACGCCTTGCGGTAGGCACTCAGCACAGGATCGGACGCCACCTTTTTCACATCCGCAAGATACGCGCCGATCTCGCTGCACGGCTTGTCCGCGCCGTCCATGACGCGGTCGCAGTAGACCATGTCCGAGCGCCCGGAGGGGATGAACGGCTTGCCACAGTTTTTGCAGTATTTGTAGCCCTTGCCCTGCGTCACCAAAAGAAACAGCTCGTAGCGGAGCAGATCGTCGACCGTATCCAGCACCGTGAGCTGCGTCACGGAACGGTCGCCCGTGCTGCGCCGCCCCAGCTTTACGGTAAAGGTTGCGCTCAGCTGCTTTTGAAATTCCGGGTCCTCCTGCTCATGCCGGTAATAGCGCTCCACCGGCGCGAGGTCGTCCACGTCGTCCTCGTAAACCGCGCGCAGCGCCGCTTCGGCAAGCTCCCGCTTGGACTGGAACGTTGCAAAGATCGGGTCGATCACATTTGCCGCGGCGTCTCCGCGCTTGTTTTTCGCTATTTTGCGCAGCTCCCGGTCGGCGTCGTCCGTGCCGGGGAAAACGCGCTCGTCAACTCTTCCGTCGATCAGATAGTCGAGAATGCTCATCAAATAAACGGCAAAATAGGTGTTCTTCCGAAACCATGGCTCGTACTTCTCCAGCAGCACGTCGGCGATAACGTCCTTGTTCGGCTGTTTCTCCGCCAGAAACGCATAGTCGCCGTAGAGCTTCCGCATCACACCGTACAGCTGATTTCCGTCGAGGTAGGCGAAGTTCACGAGTTCCTTGCCGATGGCGTTGAAATAGTCCGCCTCTGCCAGCTTCCAGCAAAAACTCGTATACAGCTTGCCGTCCTCCGCATAGGCGTATGCCAGCGGCATTGTATCCGTTTTCTTCATGCTGTGCCTCCGAATATCAACAATCGTTAATTCGCAAAACTAATTTTATATATTTTACATTTCAAACGGCTCCTCTGTCAACTATAATTGCACCATGGAAACCATTTTGAACGGAGGAACCTATGGATCACAGAAACCGTGAAATGTTCGCGGAGTACCCCGACGTCGTCGATGTGGAGCAGCTTCGCAGGATGCTCGGCGGCATCAGCCGAAAACTCGCGTACCGCCTGCTCGCGTCGGGCGAGCTGCGCTGTGTGCGCATCGGGCGAAGCTACCGCATCCCCAAGCTCTGCGTCATCGAATACCTGACCGGCACGGACGCCGACGCCGCATAACGCCGGAAAAGCCTGCCGAAAGCGTAGAAATATCGTATCGGTTTTCTCCGCTTTCGATATGGATATGTAAGAACAAATGTGATACTGTTGAGCCGTCAATGGCGGGCGGCCGCAGCGAAGGGAAAGGAGAGTGACAGGCAATGCTGACCGGCAACCTGCAAATCAAAAACGGAAAATACTACGCCGTTCTCAACCTCAAGGTGAACGGCAAGCGCAAGCCCAAGTGGATCCCCCTCGGGCTGCCGGAGCGCGGCAACAAACGCGAGGCTGAGTCCCTGCTCAACCACCTGATCGTCGAATACGAAACGCGCGGCGAGGGAAAGTTCTACCCCACGCTCGGCGAAAACGGCGAGCTGCTCACGGAAGCCCCCAAGGTGGACGAATCCGAAGTCCTCTTCGCGGACTACGTGCAGTCGTGGCTCAAGATGATCCGCCCCACGGTCTCGGCGGCCACCTACAACAGCTATCGGAGCATGGTGGACGCCCGCATCGACAGCTACTTCCGCTCCCTGGGCGTGACGCTCGGCGCGCTGACGCCCTCGCAGCTCCAGACCTTCTACCAGACGATCCTGGACGACGGCAACACGACGAACACGGTCATCCACTACCACGCCGTGCTGCACCGGGCGCTCAAGAACGCGGTGAAGAAGGACGTCATCGACCGCAACCCCGCCGACCGCGTGGACAAGCCGCGCAAGAACCGCTATCAGGCGTCGCATTACTCGCAGGAGGAAATGCTCCGGCTGTTCAGTGTGATCGAGGGCGACCCGCTGGAACCGGCAATCCGCATCGCCGCCTACTACGGACTGCGGCGCAGCGAGGTGCTGGGGCTCAAGTGGGACGCGATCGACTTCAAGGACAAGACCATCTCCATCCGTCACAAGGTCGTCGAGCTGACGGAGGGCGGCAGGAGCGTCCTGCAGGGCGAGGACGTGCTCAAAACCAAGTCCAGCGTCCGCACCCTGCCGCTCCTGCCCGTGATCGAAGACCTGCTCAGGCGGGAAAAGCAGCGGCAGGAGACATACCGCGGTCTGTTCCGCGGCGCCTACTGCACGGACTACCTCGACTACGTCTGCGTCGACCAGATGGGGAGGCTGCTGCGCCCGAACTACGTCACCGAGCATTTCGCGTGGATCATCCAGAAATA
>JAFZQQ010000086.1 GCA_017620315.1 Oscillospiraceae bacterium
CCGGCAAGCAGCGCGCCGGTGCTTCCGGCGGAAACAAAGCCGTCCGCCTCCCCGCTGCGCACCATATTGAGCCCCACGGTCATCGAGGAGTCGGGCTTTTTTCTGAACGCAGTCGCGGGATCGTCCGCGATCTCGATCACCTCGCTCGCGTTTTTTATCGTAATGCCCGCGGGCGGCTCGCTGTATCCCGCCTCGCGCAGCGCGCCGCGCACGGCGTCCTCACGCCCGACGAGCACGAGCTCCGTGCCGGGGTGCTTCTCTCTGGAGAGCAGCGCGCCCTTAACGGGGGCAAGCGGAGCGTTGTCTCCGCCCATGGCGTCAACGGCAATGATCAAGGAAGCCACTCCTTTCTACTACATTATTCTCTGTCGGAAAGCGCATCGTCCCGCAGAGCGTCTATAAGCTCAAGCGAACGGCGGCTCAGCTCCGCGTTCTTGTTGCGTTTTCCCTTTATACGGTATCCGAGGGGCGGAATGATGCCGAAATTGATGTTCATAGGTTGGAATTCGGTCACGCTTTGATTCGATACATACAGCGCAAGAGCGCCTATGGCGGTCTCGGCCGGGAAATCGACAGGCGCTCTCCCCTCAAGCCTTCGAGCCAGCTCCACCCCCGCAAGGAAGCCCGACGCCGTTGATTCGACATAGCCCTCCACGCCGGTCATCTGACCGGCAAAGGCTATCCTCGGCTCGCTTATGAGCCTGTAATACCTGTCGAGCAGACGCGGAGAATCCAGATAGGTGTTGCGGTGCATGACCCCGTAGCGCACGAACTCCGCGTCGTGCAAAGCCGGTATCATCGAAAACACGCGTTTTTGCTCCGGGAACCGCAGATGCGTCTGGAACCCGACAAGGTTATAGACGCTGCCGTCACGGTTGTCGCGCCGAAGCTGCACCACCGCAAAGGGCTCGCGCCCCGTTTTGGGATCCTTCAATCCGCGCGGCTTGAGCGGACCGTAGCAGAGTGTGTCGCGCCCACGGCGCGCCATGACCTCGACCGGCATGCAGCCCTCAAAGACATTCTTGTCCTCAAAGCCGTGTACCGGTGCTTCCTCCGCCGTCGTCAGCTCCTTCCAGAACGCGAGGTACTCGTCCTCCGTCATCGGGCAGTTTACATAATCTGCCGTTCCCCTGTCGTATCTCGAGGCGAACCATGCGCTGGACATATCCACGCTTTCAAACGTCACAAGCGGGGCGGCTGCGTCAAAAAAGTGCAGCGTGCCGCCCTCGCCGCCAATTTTTTGCTCTATCGCACGCGCAAGCGCGTCGCTGGTGAGCGGCCCGGACGCGACGACCGTCTCGCCCTCGGCGGGGAGCTCGGTCACCTCGCCGGGAACCACGGTTATATTCGGATGACTGCGTACGCGCTCGGTAACGAGCGCGGCGAAGCCGTGTCTGTCCACCGCGAGCGCTCCGCCCGCCTCCACGCGTGTTTCGTCGGCGCAGGAGAGGATCAGCGAGCCGAGACGGCGAAGCTCCTCCTTCAAAAGACCCACCGCGTTTTCAAGCTGGTCGGAGCGAAGGGAGTTCGAGCAGCAGAGCTCGGCAAAGTTGTCGGTCTCGTGCGCGGGAGTGCGTTTTTGCGGCTTCATCTCACACAGGGTAACGGAAACGCCGCGCTGCGCGAGCTGCCATGCGCACTCGCTGCCCGCGAGCCCCGCTCCGATAACTGTTGCGCGCATCATGCGTCCTCTTTCTTCGCAGTCTTTTTTGCCGCAGGCTTCTTGGCCGCGGTTTTCTTTGCCGGAGATTTCTTCTCGGCGGCTCTGGCGGGCTTTTTCACCACGCCCTCCTCGCCGTCCGCGGCGCTCTTCGCGCCCGCGGCTGTCTTTTTGGTATAGCCTCGCTTTTCTTCGGGCACGAAGTTCGCGCACTCCGGGTTGATGCAGAAGGGACGCTTGAAGCCCTTTCCGGACTTTTTGAAAAGCGTATGCCCGCAGGAGGGGCAGTCGTCCTTGACCGGGACGTCGAAGGTCGTGAATTCGCACGACTTGCTCTCGTCGTAGCTGCCTCGGAATTCACAGGCATAATAGGTATACTGCTTGCCGGTCTTTTTGCTGATGCCCGTGCGTTTCATAAGCCTGCCGCCGCACATCGGGCAGCGGCCGGGCATCTCGATAACGATGGGCTTGGTGAACGTACACTCAGGGTAACCCGGACAGGCAAGGAACCTGCCGAATTTGCCGGACTTGACGACCATTTTGCGCCCGCAGATGTCGCATTTTTCCTCGCTCTCCTCGTCGGGAACCTTTATGTGGCCCTTCTCCTCAAGCGCCTTCTCCGCGGACTTGAGCTCGTCGGAAAAGCCTCCGTAGAACTCGCGCAGTATCTTCTTCCAGGGAGTCTTGCCCTCCTCGACCTCGTCGAGCAGCTCCTCCATACGCGCGGTGAAACCCGTGTCAACGATATCGGGAAAATACTCCTCCATAATCAGCTGCGTCACCACCGAGCCGAGCGGCGTCGGGCGGAGATATTTGCCCTCCTTTACGACGTACTCGCGGTCGAGTATCGTCGAGACCGTCGGCGCATAGGTGGAGGGCCTGCCTATCCCGTTCTGCTCCATCGCGCGGATCAGCGTCGCGTCGGTATAGCGCACGGGCGGCTGTGTAAAATGCTGCTCGGGTGTAAAGCCGTCGAGCGCGAGCGTCTGACCCTCGGAAAGCTGCGGCAGCTTGACGGTCTTCTCCTCCTTGTCGTCGTCGCGCGACTCCTCGTAGAGCGCGGTATAGCCCGCGAACTTCAGGTCGCTGGCGCTGGCGCGGAACTCATGGCCGTTCGCCTCTATCTCCACGCTCACGCTGTCGTAGACGGCGTTTGCCATCTGTGAGGCAAGGAAGCGGCTCCAGATGAGCCTGTAAAGCCTGTACTGCTCGCCGGTCAGATCCGCCTTCACGCGCTCGGGCGTCAGCTCGACGCCGGAGGGGCGGATAGCCTCGTGCGCGTCCTGCGCGCCGTCCTTCGAGCGGAAACGGCGGGTAGTTTCCGGATAGTAATCCTTGCCGTAACGGCCGAGGATAAAGGTCTTCGCGGCGCTGAGCGCCTCCTCGGAGATGCGCAGCGAGTCGGTACGCATATAGGTGATAAGACCGACGGTTCCCTCGCCGGTGATGTCAACGCCCTCATAGAGCTGCTGGGCGATCGCCATCGTGCGCCGCGGGGTCATATTCAGCTTGCGCGAAGCCTCCTGCTGGAGCGTGGAGGTCGTGAACGGAGGCGAGGGGGAGCGCTGCTTGTCGGCGCGCTTGATGGAACGCACCCTGAACGCCGCGCTTTTGGTGTCCTCTATGATCGCGTCGACTTCCTCGCGTGAGGCTGGCTCGTTCTTTTTCCCGTTTTTGCCGTAGTAATGCGCGGCGAAGGGCATACCCTCCGGTCTGTCGCGCAGCTCGGCGTCCAGCGTCCAGAACTCCTCCGGACGGAAGGAGGCGATCTCCTTCTCCCTGTCGTCCACCATTCGCATGGCGACGGACTGGACCCGCCCCGCGGAAAGCCCGCGGCGGACCTTTTTCCAAAGCAGCGGCGAAAGCTCATAGCCCACTATGCGGTCGAGTATCCTGCGCGCCTGCTGCGCGTCGACCAGATCCTGATCTATTGCGCGCGGCGCCTTGATGCCCTCGCTGACGACCTTTTTAGTGATCTCGTTGAAGGTGACTCGCCTGGCTTTCTTGTCGTCAAGGCCCAACAGCGCCTTCAAGTGCCACGAGATCGCCTCGCCCTCGCGGTCAGGGTCCGTCGCGAGATAGACCACATCGCTCTCCTTTGCCGCCGCCTTGAGGTCGCGGATCAGAGCCTCCTTGCCCTTGATCGGCTTATAGTCCGGCTCAAAATCGTTTTCGACGTCCACGCCGAGCTTGCTCTTGGGAAGATCGCGAAGATGTCCCATGCTCGCGGTCACCTCGTAATCCTTGCCAAGGTACTTGCCTATGGTCTTGGCCTTCGCCGGGGACTCGACAATGACCAGATTCTTCTTTGCCATTTTATGCTCCTCCATGCGTTTCCACGCAAATAATTATCTTATTGTCCGGCGTTTCAGCCGATAAGCTCAACATTGAGCGAAAACCTCTTTCCGCCGTTGTCGGTGACGTAACCGTCCACCTGCAGCATTGTCAGCGCGGACAGTACGCGCCTCGTCGGCAGACCGACAGCTTCTATCAGGTCGTCCGATTGCAGCTCTCCCTCCGCCAGCTTGCGCAGCACGCATATCTGGTCGTCGGAAAAGCCCGCCCCATCCTTGCCGAGATCGAGCTTGGGAAGCTGCGCGCGCTCTTCTCCGGCACCGTCGTCCCGATCGGCCTTTTTGCGTTTTTCAGCCGAGAGCTCATTCTTCGGGCGGCTCCCGAGCGTTTTGGGAAGCTCGGTCTCCTTTATATGCAGCTTGTGAGGGTATCTTGCCTCAAGCTCGCGCAGAATATCAAGACTGCCCGCGGCAAGCGCCGCCGCGCCGTCCGCAATCAGCCTGTTGCAGCCGCGGCTCATCGGCGCGTCTATCGGCCCGGGCACCGCGAACACCTCGCGTCCCTGCTCCAGCGCGGTATTGGCGGTGATAAGCGCACCGCTTCGCTCCGGCGCCTCGACGACCAGCGTTGCCACGCAAAGTCCGCTGATAATACGGTTTCGCACCGGGAAATGCGCACCGATCGCGGGCGTCCCCGGCGGATACTCGCTCATGAGCGCTCCCACTGCGGCGATATCGCGGTAGAGCTGGCCGTTCCCCGACGGATAGACGACGTCTATGCCACAGCCGAGCACCGCGACAGTCTTCGCCCCCGCGCGCAGCGCGCCCCTGTGCGACGCAGAATCTATGCCGTAGGCCGCGCCGGATACGATAAGCGCGCCTTGTCTTGCAAGCGTATATGCCATTTCCTCAGCGACCTTGACGCCGTAGGGCGTGGCGCTTCGCGTGCCGACCATGGCGATCGCGGCCTCTTCGTCTATCTCCGGCAGCCTGCCGAGCACATAGAGAAGGCAGGGCGGCTCGTATATATTGCGCAGACGCACGGGATAATCCGCGTCCTGCATCGTCAGCACGCGCAGTCCCAGCCGCTCGCACTCGCCGAGGATGCGATCCGCCTCCGCGGTGCTCTTGTCTTCAAGCCTTTCGGCAAGCTGGCGCGTCATCCCCTCGACGTGGAGGTATTCCTCCGCGTCGGCATAGTATACGTTTTCCGGCGAGCCAAAATGCTCGAGCAGCAGAAGCGCCATGCGGCGTGGAAGTCCCTCCCGCTCGCTGAGCCAGACCCAGTATTTTATTCCCGCCATGCCTGTCTCCTCATCTGTACATTTCCCAGAGCAGCACCGACGCCGCAACTGCGGCGTTGAGAGATTCGCAGCGCTTGCTCATCGGTATCCTCAGCGTCCCCGCGCACATGGAAAGCAGCTCGCCGCTCAGTCCGCTCCCCTCGCTGCCGACGGCGATCGCGGCGCGCGAGAGCTTGACGTCGCGCAGCGACACGGTATCGCCGCGCAGCGCGGCGCCGTAGAGCGGGAGCTGTGAGCGCTTGAGCAGCGCGTCAAGCTCGTCCGCTGTGCATGTCCACACCTTCTGGCGGAAGATCGCGCCCATCGTCGAGCGCACGGTCTTGGGGTTATAGAGGTCGGCGCAGGCATTGACCAAAAACACGCCGTCACATTCAAAAGCGTCCGCCGTGCGCAGTATCGTGCCGACGTTTCCGGGATCCTGCACCCCGTCAAGCACAAGATACCGCTCCCCGGCAAGCCTGTCCGGCAGCGGAGCGCGCACAAGCTCCGCGGTGAACAGTGCGCCCTGCGGAGTCTCCGCGGGACTTACAGACCGCATCAGCTCACCGCTCACGCGGACGACGCGCACGTCTCCGCGCAGCTCCGGCGGCTCCGTTTTTTCATCGACCACCACGGTTTTCAGCGGCGCGCCCCATCGGAGCGCCTCGTCCAGCAGCTTCATTCCGTCGCCCAGGTACTCGCCGCAGCCGTCGCGGTAGGCGCGGGAGGAGGCGAGCTTTCTGATATGCGTCAAAAGCGCGTTGTGCCGGCTTGTGATCGTTTCGATGCCCAAAGACGTCCCTCCTACATATTAAACAAAGAAACAATAGCACAACACTTTTTCAAATGCAAGGGTAAAAAAATCAGCGGGCCTTGCGACCCGCTGATCTCGCTGTTTTTTTCTTACAGCATGTTCAGCACGAGCGTGAGAACAATGAACACCGCGCCGACCCATTTGGTCGCGCGCGCAAGCTTCGCGTCAAGGGACTTTGCCTTGTTCTTGGACATAAAGCTGTCGGCCACGCCGCCGATGGCGCCGGACAGACCGGCGGACTTGCCGGACTGGAACAGGACGACCGCGATGACGAAAAGGCCGCACAGAACTTGCAGGATCATAACAGCAGTATACATCAAAACATTCCTCCGTAATATGTCACGCGGCGGTATACCCCGCGTTTTTTCAATCGCGGGGTATACTGTAACACATATTATTCCGAAATGCAAGCACTATTTTTCTTCATTTTGCGCGGTCTTGTCCTCATCGGGCTTTTCCGCCGCTCCACCGGCCCGCAGCTCGGCAATTTTCGCCTGGGATTCGTGGATCGCCTTCACGATGTCCATGACGGCCTCAGGCGCCCCGTCCACACACTGGGCGGCATACCACTCGCCGAGCGCCTGATAGTTCTTCTCAAGATTCCTTTTTTCGCTCATAAGCGTGACGCCCGAGACTGCGTAATCCACGATAGCGCCCGCCTTTTCGACCGCGAAATCCTTGATCGCTGCGGCCTTCTCTCCCGCAAAGCCCTTGAAAGCGGTCGCCTTCTCGCCCGCATAGTCGATGAACGCGCCCGTTTTCTCGCTTGCGGCGTCCTTGAGCGTATTCGCCTTTTCGCCCGCGCGTTCAAGCAGCTCGCCCGTTTTCCCGTCCGCCGCGTTTTTCAGCGTCGCTGCCTTCTCGCCGGCATAGTCCAGCAGTTTTTCCGCCCTTTCTCCCGCCGCGGAAGCTGCGTCCTGCGCCTTTTCTGCGGCATTGTAGGCGGCGCTTTGCGCCTTGCGTTTGAGTTCCTCCAGATCCGGCATGATATATGCTCCTTTCCGCGCTCACGCGCTTTTTCCGTCAATTCTTTTCAACCCAGCCGCACGCGCAGTTGACCGCGCGCTTCCAGCCGCGATAGATGCCCTCGCATTCGTACTGCTCGCGCTGCGGTGTGAACACCCTTGCGCTCTCGCGCACCGCGCGCACCTCATCAAGGCTGCTCCACACGCCCGCGGAAAGCCCGGCGAGCGCCGCGGCGCCGAACGCCGTGGTCTCGACCATGGTCGGACGGTCGACCGGTATGCGCAGGAGGTCGGCCTGAAACTGCATCATCAGGTCGCTCACGCTCGCGCCGCCGTCCACGCGCAGCACGGAGATCTCACAGCCCGCATCCTGCCGCATCGCGGTCATCAGGTCGGTGACCTGAAAGGCTATGGATTCAAGCACCGCACGGGCAAAATGCGCGCGCGAGGTGCCGCGCGTCATGCCGACGACGCAGCCGCGGGCGTACATATCCCAGTACGGCGCGCCGAGCCCCGTGAACGCGGGGACCAGGTATACGCCGCCGGTGTCCGGCACGCTTTCGGCAAGAGTATCGCACTCGTGCGCCGTCGAAATCAAGTGCATTTCGTCACGCAGCCACTGTATCGCGCTTCCGGCGTTGAAAACGCTGCCCTCGAGGGCATAGGTCGTCTTCCCGTCCACACTCCACGCGACCGAGGTCACGAGCCCCGCGCGGGAGCGCACGGGCTTGTCGCCGACGTTCATCAGGGTGAAGCAGCCCGTGCCGTAGGTGTTCTTTGCCTGTCCGCGCTCGAAGCAGCCCTGCCCGAACAGCGCGGCCTGCTGGTCGCCGGCCGCGCCGCAGACCGGCACGCCCGCGATGTCCTCAAGCCCCTCGATGCCCGGTGCGACGACGCCGTAGGTCTCGGAGTTCCCGACAGGCTTCGGCAGCATGCACATCGGGATGTTCAAAAGCCGGCAAAGCTCCTCGTCCCAGGTGAGCGTATGGATATTGAAGATCATCGTGCGGGAGGCGTTGGAGTAATCCGTGACGTGCGCCTTGCCTCCGGTGAGCTTCCAGATGAGCCAGGTCTCCACCGTGCCGAAGAGAAGCTCGCCGCGCTCTGCGCGCTCGCGGGCGCCGGGCACATTGTCCAGCAGCCACTTGATCTTTGTACCAGAGAAATAGGCGTCTATCAAAAGCCCTGTCTTTTCCGCGACAAGCTCGCTGACGCCATGGTGGTCGCGGACGATCGCGTTACAGATCTCCGCCGTGCGGCGGCACTGCCAGACGATGGCGTTGTAGATCGGCTTGCCCGTCGCCTTTTCCCAGACGATCGTCGTCTCGCGCTGGTTGGTGATGCCGATACCCGCGACCTCTGAGCCAAGGCCGCTTTCGCGCAGAGCCTGCGCCGCGACCGAGCGCTGCGTGTCCCATATCTCGAGCGGATCGTGCTCCACCCAGCCCGGCTTGGGATAGATCTGCGTGAAATCATGCTGCGCCTTTGCGGCGATGCGCCCCGTTTTATCAAAGAGTATCGCGCGTGAGCTGGTCGTACCCTGGTCGAGAGCGAGAATCATATTCTTCATTGAATTTCCCCCTGTTCATCCTTCGAGAAATGTGTTAGTATAAAATTGTTGATTCTGATTATAACACAAGGAGGTAATGAATGCTATGGCAAATCGCAAAGAATTTTATTTTCCCTCATCAGACGGAAAAACGCAGATCCACGCGGTCGAATGGACGCCCGAGGGCGAGGTGAAGGGCGTTTTGCAGATCGCGCACGGCGTGGCGGAATACGCGCTGCGCTATGAGCCCTTTGCCGAGTTTATGACTGAGCATGGCTTCGTCGTCGCCGCCAACGACCACATCGGCCACGGCAAGAGCGTCGCCGAGGGCGCCGCGGCGCTGTATTTCGGCGAGAAGGACGGCTGGACGCACGTTGTGGACGACATGCACGCCCTTCGCAACCTGACACACGACAAATACCCCTCTGCTCCCTACTTCCTCATGGGCCATTCGATGGGCTCCTTCCTCGCGCGCACCTATCTCATCAACTATCCCGGCACGGTAAAGGCCGCGATCATCATGGGCACGGGCCAGCAGCCCGGCTACATGGTCGCGGGCGGCAAGCTCGCGGCGAGCATCTTCGGCAAAAAATCCGGGTTCGACAAATTTGACGCGACGGTCGACAACCTTGCCTTCGGCGCTTACAACAAGCCCTTTGAGCCCAAGCGCACGAACTACGACTGGTTGAGCGCCAACCCCGAGAACGTCGACGCCTACATCGCCGACCCCCTCTGCGGCGGGCAGGCGACCGTCGGGCTCTTCCGCGACATGCTCGGCGGCATAGGCTACATATCCAAGGCGTCCAACCTCGCCAAAATGGACATGGGCACTCCGGTCCTCTTTATCTCCGGCGCGATGGATCCCGTCGGAGACCTCGGCAAGGGCGCGACGAAGGCGTATGAAAGCTTCAAAAAGGCCGGCGTTCGCGACGTGACGCTCAAGCTCTATCCGGGGCTTCGCCACGAGATCCTCAACGAGAAGGAAAAGGATCAGGTGCGCGCAGACATTTGGATCTGGATCGAAAAACATCTGTGAGGTGGAATGATGGCAGATACCTGGGAAGCTTTGGAAAAGGAATGTCTCGCCTGCCATGAATGCTCGCTGTGCGAGACGCGGAAAAACGTGGTCTTCGGCGTTGGAAGCCGGGACGCCGAGGTGCTGTTCATCGGCGAGGGCCCCGGTGCAAACGAGGACGAGCAGGGCGAGCCCTTTGTCGGGCGCGCGGGCAAGCTGCTCGACGACATGCTCGCGATCATCGGGCTTTCAAGGCAGCAGATCTACATCGCGAACATCGTCAAGTGCCGCCCGCCCGAGAACCGGGATCCGCTCGGCGTGGAGCAGGACGCCTGCATAGGGTATCTGCGGCGTCAGGTGTCGCTGCTGCACCCGAAGATCATCGTGTGTCTCGGGCGCATCTCCGCGATGAAAATCATCCGCGAGGACTTCAAAATATCGCAGGAGCACGGCCAGTGGTTTGAAAAATCCGGCATACAGATGATGGCGGTCTTCCATCCCGCGGCTTTGCTGCGCGACCCACGCCGCCGCCCGGAGGCGTTCGACGATTTCAAAGCGCTGCAAAAGAAAATCAACGAAATCTGCGAGCACACCAGGGCGGAGTAAAAATATTCCCGCTTTCCCAATGAATGAACCGGGAAAGCGGGATTTTTCATTCGTTTACGATCGCTATCTAGCAGGAGCGCATCGTTTCGAGCGCCGCCTTATGCTTTTCCGGCGTCACGCCCGCGCAGCAGGCGGCGTCGACCGTGATGGGCGCCTCGGGCATCGCCGCCTTCAGCAGCAACGCGTTCGAGACCACGCAGATGTCGGTGCACAGGCCGACGACCTCGATCTCCAACGCCTCCTGCGCGCGCTCGACCATCAGCCTGCTCGCCAGCTCCACCGAGCCGAAGGTCGGCTTGTCGATGATCGTGCCGCCCTCCGCCGCCTCGGCAACCTCGGTGCGCAGCTGCCAGCCGGGCGTGTCCTTGATGCAGTGCTCAACGGGCAGATTACGGCCCTCCTGTGTCTCCAGATAGTTCTCATAGTGCGTGTCGCGCGTGAGATAGATGTTCCACGGGTCGTACCCGCGTATCTTTTCAACGACCGCCGGCACGATCGCCGCTGCCTCAGGCGTGCCGAGCGCGCCGTCGATAAAATCGTTCTGCATATCGACGACGACCAGGATATTCCGCATGGTTCGCTCCTTTCCCCCTTGCCGGGAAATCA
>JAFZQQ010000087.1 GCA_017620315.1 Oscillospiraceae bacterium
ACCGGTCATATCCGCGGTCGGGCATGAGCCTGACGTCACCATAGCCGACTATGTCGCGGACGCCAGAGCGTCGACTCCGTCGAACGCGGCGGAAATTGCCGTACCCGACCGGCAGGAGCTGCGCCGCAGGCTTTCCGTTCTGGAAGAGAGAATGGAGAAGAGTGAAATCTCACGGCTTGATACGCTGCGCCGCCGCATTTCCGAGCTGGCAGGAAAACGGGTCATGAAAGACCCAATGGCGTTTGTGTCGGACAAGCGGATGCTTCTTGACTATACGCAGAAGGATCTTGCCGCCGCAGCGCGCGGCATGCTTTCGGAACGGCGTGGCAACTTTGCGGCGCTCTGTGCCTCGCTCGACGCGCTCAGCCCGCTGAAGGTGCTCGGACGCGGCTACGCGATGGCACGTTCTGAGGACGGGCGGATCGTCCGTGCGGCGGAGGATGTAAAAGTAGGAGACAGGATAGAACTTGCGCTGGAAAAAGGAAGCCTTGGGTGCAGGGTCGAGGAAAGAAACACGGAGGAAAAAAACAATGGCTGAAGAAAAGAGCTTTGAAGAAAACATCGCCCGGCTTGAGGAGATTGTCGGTGCACTTGAGAAGGGCGACGCAAAGCTTGCGGACTCCCTGAAGCTTTTCGAGGAAGGTACAGGCCTTGTGAACGCCTGCGGGAAAATGCTCGACGAGGCGGAGCAGAAGGTGATGAAGCTTGCGAAAGGCACGGACGGAGCCCCGGTCGAGAGCGTGTTTACCGGCGAGGCGGAAGGCAATGGACGGTAAGCTCTTCGACGCGCGCTTCGGCGAGTATACCGCCGCTGTGGAGGCATATCTCAGTGGCTTATTTGAAGAAAAAGCGGCCGAGAGGCTGCCGTGGGGAAGACTCTACGAGTCCATGAGCTACAGCGTTATGTCCGGCGGAAAGCGTATCCGGCCGATGCTGACGCTGGAGTGCGCGCGGCTCGGCGGCATACGCGACTGGCGCACGGCGCTGCCCTTTGCCTGCGCGCTGGAGCTGGTGCACACCTATTCGCTCATACATGACGACCTTCCGTGTATGGACGACGACGAGCTGCGCCGCGGCAAGCCGACGAACCACGTCGTCTTCGGCGAGACGATGGCGACGCTCGCGGGCGACGCTCTGCAGGCGGAGGCATATCGCCTGATTGCACGGGCGAGCGAGCTGACGGACGCCGCAAAGGTGGACGCTGTGCTTGCGCTTTCGCGCGCGAGCGGGGCGGACGGCATGGTCGCGGGACAGGTGCTGGATTTGACCGGATATGGACATGACCGCGAGACACTGACGACTCTCTGCGATAAAAAGACCGGCTTTATGCTCAAGGCTGCGGCGGAGCTTGGCTGCGCGGCGGCGGGAGCCCCGGAGGAGCTGAGGGGAGCGCTTGCGGAGTACGCCTCGCGCCTGGGGCTTGCGTTCCAGATACGGGACGATTTGCTGGACGTCACCGGCGATGAGAAGACCTTCGGGAAACCGATAGGCTCAGACCGTGAGGAGGGGAAAATAACCTTTGTCGACGTCCTTGGCGTTGACGGCTGCGCGCGTGAGGTGAGCAGACTGACGGAAGAAGCGGTCGCCGCGCTTGACGGCGTCGAGGGAGGGGATTTCCTCATCCATCTCGCCCACAGGCTGTCTGAACGGGATCGATAAGGCTATTCAAAAACTTTCTGTGAATATCCGGGCGCGCATCTTGTAAATTTGACAAAAATCATGTATAATACCATACTGCTGAACAGCGGCGCAGTATCCTAGTCAGATCTGCCGTCTCCTAAGAAGGGCCTAAAAATCCTTTAAAGGGCACAACTGTGAAACCTTTGGTGCCTGCTTCTTACGCCCAGTTTGGGGTGGGTGCTGAAGGGAGGCAAAGACTTTCCACGGCGAAAGCTGCGCCTGCGGACTCCGGGCGGCCCCTAATGGCATGGGGGAATCGACCCTGTTTCCGTGGAGACCCGCTTTTCGTGCCGGGCGTACTCCCGTATGGGTAAAGCGACCTGGGTACGGAGCGGGCTATGAACCCGCGTTGCGGTGCTGAGCGGGCGTTGCCCGCAGACGCTGTGCGCGGAGTAGCCTGCCTTGAGTGGCGGCGGCGAATCGGAGAATACAACCAAATCTCCCGGCCAGGGGATAGGGCGATCGCTCCGTGAAACCTTCGTTGCAAAAGAGGCTAAGAGACGGTTCGACTGCGGCGGAAATCGCCTAGGCTGTCCGATGGGGCAGAACGGGGATTACAGTGCGGACTAAGTGGCAATCGGGTATCGCGCGTCGGCGACGGCGCGGCACGGACCTTAATGGGGAACCACCTGACCGGCAACGGGAGGCGGCCCGCGGGGAAATCCAACCCGACCTGAAGCCGTAGGATTACCCCGTCCTGCCGCCGCTATTCAGTACAATAACATGAGCGGCTTACGCACAGCGCCGCCGCGAACTGCCGCGCGGGCAAACACCCGGGCGGCTCGAAAATATCATCGGAGCGGGAATAATAAAGTGGAGAAAAAACACAGTGTAAAGAAGGAAGAGGCAAAGCCGCGAAGTTACTGGCGCTGGGTGGTGCGGATATTCATCATGTCCGTCGCGCTCTCGGCGGTTTTGAGCTTTGCCTCAGGGATTGCGCTGGAGGACGCGGGCTATGGCCTGGCAGTCCTGGTGCTGGTGCTTTTTGTGCTGCTCGGAATCGTGTTCGACATTATCGGAGTGGCGGTCACTGCGGCGGATGAGAAGCCCTTCCATTCAATGGCCTCGCACCGCGAACGCGGCGCAAAGGAAGCGCTGAGCCTGTTGAAAAACGCCGAGAAGGTGTCCAGCTTCTGCAACGACGTCGTCGGCGACATCTGCGGAATCGTAAGCGGCTCGACCGCGGCAGTGATCGTCGTGCGGCTGCAAAACAGCTTCAATACGCGCAGCATGCTTGTCTCGATAGCGGTGACGGCGCTGATATCCGGCCTCACCATCGGCGGCAAGGCGATCGGAAAGAGGATAGCCCTTGCAAAAAGCACGATCGTCGTCCTCTCGGTCGCAAGGCTTTTGCAGGTGTTCCATATAGGTAATAAATGAGAGGTACAACGCATTGATTTTAGAGCATATTCGCGAACCGAAGGACGTCAAGGCGCTCACGCGGGCACAGACGGAGCTTCTGTGCGATGAATTGCACAGCTTCCTGCTGGAGAGCGTATCGCGCACGGGCGGGCACCTTGCCTCCAGCCTTGGCGCGATAGAGTTGACCGTCGCGATCCACCGCGTGTTTGACACCTCACGCGACCGTCTGGTGTTCGACGTCGGGCACCAGTGCTATGCGCACAAGGCGCTCACCGGCAGACTGGATGGCTTTGCTTCGCTTCGGAAGTTCGGAGGGATCTCCGGCTTCCCCAAACCGGACGAGAGCATTCATGACGCCTTTGTGGCGGGGCATGCGTCGAATTCCGTCTCGGTCGCGCTTGGAATGGCGCGCGCAAGGACGCTGCTCGGCGAGGATTATTCGGTGCTTGCGCTGATCGGCGACGGCGCGCTTTCAGGCGGGCTCGCTTACGAGGGACTGAACAATGCGGGGTCCTCGGGCGAACCGCTTATTGTTATTCTCAACGATAACGGCATGTCGATCTCGCGAAACGTAGGCGCGGTCAGCGAGCATCGTTCAAGCCTGCGCAGCAAGCCCGCATATTATGAGTTCAAGCGAGGCTACAGGCGTTTCCTGCTCGGAAGCGAGCCGGGCAAGGTCATATACGGCGTGAACCACAAAATAAAGTCCGAATTAAAAAACGCGCTGTTTCCGTCCTCGTCGATCGTCGAGGACATGGGCTTCACCTATCTCGGCCCGGTGGACGGGCATGACGAGGAGCAGGTCGAAAACGCGCTCAGGTGGGCGAAAGAACTCAAGCGCCCCGTGCTGCTGCACGTTCGCACCATAAAGGGCAAGGGCTACGCTCCTGCGGAGCGCGAGCCGGGGAAATGGCACGGAGTGGGGCCGTTCGACGTCGCGACGGGAAAGCAGAGCGAACACGGGGAGACCTTTTCATCCGTATTTGGCGAGACGATGTGCGCACTTGCCGAACAGAACGAACGCGTCTGCGCGATAACCGCCGCAATGGCTGACGGCACAGGCCTTACCGAGTTTTCACACCGCTTTCCCAAACGCTTTTTCGACGTCGGTATAGCCGAGTCCCAGGCGGCGGCTATGGCGGCGGGAATGGCGAAGCAGGGGCTTATCCCTGTTTTTGCCGTATATTCAACATTTTTGCAGCGCGCCTATGACCAGCTTGTTCACGACACGGCGCTCAGCGATCTGCACGTCGTTTTCGCGGTCGACCGCGCGGGCATCGTCGGCGCGGACGGAGAGACGCACCAGGGGATATTCGACGCGACATTCCTTTCGGACATTCCGAACATGACTGTGCTTTGCCCGGCGAGCTTTGCGGAGCTGCGCACGATGCTGCGTCGCGCTCTTTTTGAGCTGACCGGTCCGGTCGCTGTACGCTATCCGCGCGGCGGCGAGGAAAAGTTTCGCGAGGACAGGAGCGATGGCGCGTTCGCGGTGCTCAGAGACGGCGGGGACGTAACTCTGTGCGCCTACGGCTCGCTGATATCGAATGTTCTGGACGCGGCTGAGCTGCTTGAAAAGCAGGGAGTATCGGTGCGGGTCGTAAAGGCAAACTGCATTTCGCCCTTCCTTGACGCGGACGTCCGCAAGACGTTTGCCGGTACAAAACGGCTCATAGTCGCCGAGGAATGCGCGAGCGTCGGCTGCGTCGGCCAGCGGCTGGCGGCGATACTCTCGGAGGAGGGAACACCGCCGGAGAGGCTGTATCTGTGTAACCTCGGCAAGCGTTTTCCGCCGCACGGCAGCGTGGAGCAGCTCAGAAGCGCGTTCGGGCTGGACGCGGAAGCCATAGCAAAGAAAACGCTTGAGGTGATCGGATGAGCGTTAAGAAACGCCTCGACGTCGTTCTTACCGAGCAAGGGCTTGCAGAGACTCGGCAGAAGGCGCAGGCAATGATCATGAGCGGGATCGTCTACGTCAACGGGCAGAAGACCGACAAGGCGGGTTTCGGCGTCGCGGAGGACGCGGCGGTGGAGGTGCGCGGAAGCACGCTTCCGTATGTGAGCCGCGGCGGGCTGAAGCTGGAAAAAGCGATGCGGGAATTCGGCCTTGGCCTTGACGGGTATATCTGCGCCGATATCGGCGCGTCTACCGGAGGGTTTACCGACTGCATGCTCCAAAACGGGGCTGTCAAGGTCTACGCCGTCGACGTGGGCTACGGACAGCTCGACTGGAAGCTTCGCAGCGATCCGAGGGTCGTGTGCCTCGAGCGCACGAACGCCCGCTACCTTACGCATGAACAGGTGCCGGACGAGCCGGACTTCGCTTCAATAGACGTTTCATTCATTTCTCTCAAGCTGATCCTTCCTGCCGTGTACGGCATACTGCGCGAGGGCGGGCATGTGGTATCGCTCGTTAAGCCGCAGTTCGAGGCCGGCAGGGACAAGGTCGGGAAAAAGGGCGTCGTCCGCGACCCCTCCGTACATGTCGAGGTGCTCGAGAACTTTCTTCTCCACGCGGAGGAGAGCGGTTTCGGCGTGCTCGGGCTTACCTGGTCGCCGATCCGCGGGCCGGAGGGAAACATAGAATACCTGGGTTATCTTGAAAAAGACGCAAAGACCGAGCGCGAATTCGATCTTAACGCCCTTGTAAAGGCGTCGCACGGGGAGCTTGACGCGTGAGACCGGCGCTGCTGCTTGAAACGGAGAGAAAAGTATGTTAAAAAAAGTAATCCTCTGCCCAAATCCATACAGAGATACCGAGCTGAAGGTCGCGAAGGCGGCGAAAGCGATACTTGACGAGGCGCACTGCCCGAACGTCGTGTGCATACCCTTCCGGGGAAACGAGGAGCCTGAGGGCTACGGGCTTGAGATACACCCGCTGCAGCAGGAGCTTCGCGGAGCGGATATGCTCATCTCCTTCGGAGGCGACGGAACCATCCTGCACCTTTCCAAGACCGCGGCGCACAGGGATATCCCCGTGCTCGGCATCAACCTCGGGAGCCTCGGCTTTATGGCGGAACTGGAGCAGACCGAGCTCCACAAGCTCCGCGCGCTGTGCGACGGGAAATATGAGATCGAGAGCCGGATGATGCTCGACGTCTGCGTGAGGCGCGACAACAGGGTCATTTATTCCGGCCTTGCGCTCAACGAGGCGCTTATCGCGCGCGGCAACGTTTCCCGCGTCATAAGACTGCACATTTTTACCGAGAGCGGAAAGTTGGTCGATATCGCCGGCGACGGCGTGGTCGTTGCCAGCCCGACGGGCTCTACGGCGTACTCTCTCAGCGCGGGGGGGCCGGTCGTCGAGCCGACGGCGCGCAACTTCGTCGTCAGTCCGATCTGCGCGCACAGCGTTCACGCCACTTCCTATGTACTCTCGTCGGAGCACACGATCACGGTCCAGACGGAGGCGACGGGCTATAAGCCGGTCGTGCTGTCGGTGGACGGAGGAAAGGCGTTTTCCCTGCGCCACGGCGACGCGGTCGAGGTCACACGCTCGCGATACGACACGAAGCTCGTCAGACTTGAAAACCGCAGCTTCTGCGAGGTGTTGCAAAGAAAGATGCTCGGCTCGCTGGAGGGATAAGCGACAACGATCGAAGGACGGCGCGGAGATATGCTGCAGCTTTTGCACATAGAGAATATTGCCATAATAGAGTGTGCGGACATTTCGTTCGCGCGCGGCTTCAATGCGCTCACCGGCGAGACCGGCGCGGGCAAATCCATAGTAATAGACTCGCTCGGCGCGGTGCTCGGCCAGCGCACCTCGCGCGATCTCATACGCACAGGCGCGTCAAAGGCTTTTGTAAGCGCAGCCTTTGACGGGGTGGACGGCAGCGTGCCGGCGCTTGCGGAAAACGGCATCGAGCCGGAGGAGGACGGGACGCTTCTCCTGCAGCGCGAGCTCTACCCGGACGGAAGAAACGTCTGCCGCGCGAACGGGCGCCCGATCACCGTGGCGCAGCTCAAGGCGGTGGGTGCAAGCCTTCTCAACATCCACGGCCAGCACGACGGGGCGGCGCTTCTTGATGAGACGCAGCACCTTGCGTATCTGGACAGCTTTGCCCATATGAGCGCCGGTCTTGAGAGCTATGCCTCGCTTTATGCTAAGCTGCGCGCGACGCAGAGAGAAATCGACTCGCTGAAAATGGACGAGGCGGAGAAGGCGCGCCGCGTGGATATGCTGCGCCACCAGATATCGGAGTTGGAGCGCGCGGAGCTGGAGGAGGGCGAGGAGGAAGCCCTGCTCGCCCGCAGAAACATCCTGAGAAACAGTGAGAAATTCACAGAGGCGATGGCGGAGGCCGACGCCTGTCTCAACGGCGGCGACGACAACAGCGGAGCCGTCAGCGCGATAAAGCAGGCGGAGGATGCGCTCAGGCCTCTGCGCAGCTTCGGGGACGAGTATGCCTCGCTGGGGGACAGGCTGGAGGCGCTTCGCTGCGAGGCGTACGACCTTGCGGCAACGGTGCGCGACAAGCTTGGAGAATTTGAGTTTTCGCCGCGTGAGCTGGACGAGGTGGAGGCGCGCGCGGACCTTTTGTACCGCCTTAAAAAGAAATACGGCGGGAGCGTTGGCGAAATGCTCGAATACCTTGAACGCTCGCGCGACGAGCTGGATCGCATAGAGTATTCCGACGACCGCGCGGCACAGCTTGAAAAACGACTGGCGAGCGAGCGCGAAGACGTGGTAAAGGCTGCGGGAGAGCTCTCGCGGGAGAGAAAAAAGGCGGCGAAGAAGCTTGAAGCCGCGATACTCCGCGAGCTTACCGAGCTGGATATGCCAAAGGTGCGCTTCACGATCGCCTTTGAGGAAAAGGAACCGGACGCCGACGGCGCCGATGTGGTGCGTTTCCTTATGTCGGCGAATGTGGGCGAGGATCTGAAGCCGATAAACAAGATCGCTTCCGGCGGCGAGCTTGCGCGCATCATGCTTGCGCTCAAGAACGTTTTTGCCGCACAGGAGAGCGTTATGACGATGGTGTTTGACGAGGTCGACACCGGAGTGTCGGGACGCGCCGCGCAGCGCGTCGCGGAGAAGCTCGCGGGAGTTTCTCGGGAAAAGCAGGTGCTCTGCGTAACGCATCTGCCGCAGCTTGCCGCTATGGCGGACACGCACTTTTCCGTCGAAAAGGGCGAGGAGGGCGGACGAACGCTGACCCGCGTCACTGAGCTGGACCGTGAACAACGCATGCGTGAAATAGCAAGGCTCACAGGCGGAGAGACTGTCAGCGAGACCATGCTGCGCGGGGCGGACGAGCTGCTTGAAGCCGCGGAGGGCTTCAAAAAGACGCTGCGGGAGGGTAAAAAGTGAGCAAGTACGCCGACCGTATTCTCAGGGAATACCCCGTTAGAAGAAAGGCAAACGAAAAAGAGGCGTTTCGCCTGTGGCTGATGGGCGCGCTGCGCGAGCTGGGCTACAAGCCGGAGCTTCAAAACGTCAACACGCCGCTTCAGGTGGGCTCGCGTGCGGTCAACGTCGTTGCGGGCGACCCGGAAAAAGCAAAGCTTATCCTCGTTGCGCACTATGATACAGGTATCAAGTCTCTTCTGCCGCCGCTGATCATGCCGACGCGGCCCGCGACGCAGCTTCTCTATCTTGCGCTCACGCCGGTATTGGTGATGCTTGCCGCGCTGGTGCTCTCCTTTGTGCTGACCTATCCCTTCAACGCGCCGGGGGCGACGCTGCCGATCTTTCTGATGCTGCTTCTGGCCTCGCTTTTGTATCTTCGCTTCGGTCCGAGCGAGACGAACAACGTGAACGACAATTCCTCGGGCGTCGCCGCGCTGCTCGAGACCGCCGCCGGGCTCACTCCGCACTATCGCGCGGAGACCGCGATTGTCTTTCTCGACGGGGGTTGCGCGGGAATGAGCGGAGCCAGAGGCTTTAGGGCGAAGTACCCATCCGCAAAGGAGAAACCGGTTTTCAACGTAAGCTGCGTCGCAAAGGGCGACGAGCTGGTCGTTCTTCCCGGAAGATATGCGCGCTGGCAGGGCGATGTGCTCGACGCCATACTGGATAGCTTTGACGCTGTGGACAACAAGACGGTGTTCCTGAAAACCGACGGCTTGACATATTTTCCGTCCGATAACCGTATGTTTCGCTTCAACACATCGATTTTTGCTTGCGAAAATGTATCCGGATTTGGCAGGATCATCAAGCCGAGAACCGCTGAGTCCGTAGATATACAAAACCTTGAAATACTGAAAAACGGATTATGTAAACTCTGTGAAAATATTGCAAACAGTTAGAACAAACACAATAATATGTATTGAATGGCTTAATGATATTTAGCAATCGCTATATAAAGAAAGGAAACTGATATGCAGATCTACGAGGAACTGAAAGAACGCGGGCTGATCGCTCAGGTGACCAACGAGGAGGAGATCCGCAAGATGATCAACGCCGGAAAGGCGACCTTCTACATCGGGTTTGACTGTACGGCGGACAGCCTTACCGCGGGGCACTTTATGGCGCTGACGCTGATGAAGCGCCTGCAGATGGCGGGCAACAAGCCCATCGCCCTGATCGGCGGCGGCACCACGATGATAGGCGATCCTTCCGGGCGCACGGACATGCGCAAGATGCTCACCAAGGAGGACATCGACCACAACGCCGAGTGCTTCAAGCGCCAGATGGAGCGGTTCATCGAATTCGGACCCGGCAAGGCGATGATGCTCAACAACGCGGACTGGCTGATGGGACTCAACTATATCGAGCTGCTGCGTGAGGTCGGAGCCTGCTTCTCCGTGAACAACATGCTGCGTGCCGAGTGCTATAAACAGCGTATGGAAAAGGGGCTCTCGTTCCTTGAATTCAACTACATGATCATGCAGTCGTATGACTTCTACTATATGTTCCAGCATTACGGCTGCAATATGGAGTTCGGCGGCGACGACCAGTGGAGCAATATGCTCGGCGGCACTGAGCTCATACGCCGCAAGCTCGGCAAGGACGCACACGCGATGACCATTACGCTGCTTACCGATTCCAACGGCAAGAAGATGGGCAAGACCGCCGGCAACGCTGTCTGGCTCGATCCGAACAAAACAAGCCCCTACGATTTCTACCAGTATTGGAGGAATATCGACGACGCCGATGTTATGAAGTGCATCCGCATGCTCACCTTCCTGCCGCTTGAGCAGATCAATGAGATGGACAAGTGGGAGGGCAGCGAGCTCAACCGCGCCAAGGAGATCCTTGCCTATGAATTGACAAAAATGGTCCACGGCGAGGACGAAGCAAACAAGGCGCAGGGGAGCGCCAAGGCGCTTTTCGGCGGAGGGGGAAGCATGGAGAACGTGCCCTCCACCACGCTCACCGACGCAGACCTTACCGATGGGAAGATCGACATTCTGAGCGTTCTGGTCAAGACCGGGCTTTGCCCGTCCCGAGGCGAGGCAAGACGCCTTGTCCAGCAGAACGGCGTGACCGTAGACGAGCAGAAGGTATCGGGCATCGACGAGAGCTATGACAAGGCCCGCCTCTCCGGCGAGGGCATTATGATAAAGAAGGGCAAAAAAGTCTATCACAAGGTCAAAATGTGATTGAAAAAGGGGGTGCAGCGAATGAAACTCGCTGCACCCCCTCGACTATGCAAGAGCAGAGAATTAATCCGCCTTTTCCACAGCGTTTCTTATACGAAATCGTATCTTGGTGTTTCTATGAGGTATCTATAATGGAAAACATGACGACCGTGCGCTTTGATGTGCCAGTCGAGCTTGCCGATTTGCTAAGCCGCTCCTCGCAGAATCAATTTGAACGCAACGCCATGCTCATTTTGCCGTTTGTTCGGAATCTGACTGTCTCACACGGAAGAGCCGCCGAAATACTTGGCGTCCGCAAGCTGGAGCTGATCGCATTTTACGGGAAGCTCGGGCTTCCTTGGACGGAGCTGCGCGAGTGGGTGCATATCGCGCCACCCGAGGCTCCTGCGGAGACGCCCGCCGCGGCAGGAAGCCCGTTCGCGGGCAAGACAGTCGTGGTAACGGGCAAGGTCGAGCCGTACACGCGCGGCGAGATGAACAGCTTTATCGCGTCGCTCGGCGCCGTTGCCGGCAGCTTCGTCACGAGCAAGACCAACTACCTTGTCTGTGAGGATAAGGCGGGCAGCAAGCTCGACAAGGCGCGTTCGCTGGGTATCCTGATGCTGACGCCCGACGAGTTCTTCGCTATGGCGCAGGCGTCGTAACACGGCAGCGCAGTGTGATGAACGGAATTATCATGCTCAACGCATAAAATGAATCCGTTGACAAAGTATATATATTAGTATATACTTTGAGCAAGGGAGGTGTTTCTTATGGAAAGCGCAAGGTTATTTTCAAATGGCGGAAGTCAGGCTGTACGGTTGCCGAAAGACTGCCGTTTCGATGCTGATGAGGTTTTGATCAACCGCATCGGAAGCACCGTCATCCTTATGCCGAAAGATGATCCATGGAAAGGAATGCTGGACAGCCTTGATATGTTCACGGAAGACTTTCTTGCGGATGGCATTGAAGATTTGCCTGTACAGGAGAGACCGGGCTTATGCAGTATATGCTGGATACCAACATCATCGTCTATGCCAAAAACAAGCGTCCCGAAAGCGTGCTGAACCAACTTACTGCCCAGCGCCCGTCAGACGTCTGTATTTCGGCAATCTCAATGGCAGAGCTGGAGTTCGGAGTCTGTCACAGCTCACGGCCTGATCAGAACCGGCTGGCGCTTATGTCTTTTCTCTCCGCGATTCAGATTATTCCCTTTGACAGCGATGCAGCGAGAGAATATGGGCAGATCCGTCAAGATCTGACGCAAGACGGCAACCTGATTGGATCAAACGATATGTTGATTGCGGCGCACGCAAAGGCTTTAGGCTTGATTCTCGTTACAAATAATACAAGAGAGTTTGAGCGCGTCAAAGGTCTGCACGTTGAAAACTGGGCGTAAATCGGTATCGAGTATTAAGGCAAAGATAGCTGTGTAATTCTAGTATTCATCCTGCGTTGGCAGGTGAAGAACTGTGGAACATTAGCGCGCGTCAACATCCGTTGGCACCGTCAGCGAGTCGCTGCCGGGATGCAGAACCACTAGGCATTCACTGCGTGAAATCGCAGCTACTCCACTGTATTACAGCCCACTTCATGGGCTTAGGAATACAGCTGCGTAGCTACAATGTTCTCAATGTTTTGTTCCACAGGAAGAGGGGAGGAGAGTTCACTATATGATAGTCTATAGGGAGCTTTCCTCCCTTTCTACAGATTTGGGCTTTTCTGCAAAGGCTTTGTATAGCGTGAGCAATAGCATCACCAAGCACTACCACCCGGTAAAGATCCCGAAAGGAAACGGGGAGTACCGCCAATTGACCGTACCAGACGAGTTTCTGAAGGCTATCCAGAGGCGGATTAATGATAAGCTGCTCTGCTTTGAGCCGATATCCCCATATGCAACGGCGTACAGGGTGGGTGGAAGCACAAAAGCAAATGCTTGCCCGCACGTTGGCCAGAAGGTGCTCCTTAAGCTGGACATTCGACACTTTTTTGATAACCTTATATACCCGGTGATTAAGGAGGCAGCATTTCCAAAAGAGCGATACTCAGAAGCAAACCGTATTCTATTGACGATTCTTTGTACGTATCAGGGCTATTTGCCCCAAGGAGCGCCGACATCGCCAACTATCAGCAACATTGTTATGCGGCAATTCGATGATACCGTTGGTACATGGTGTGAAAAGCGAGGTATTCATTATTCCCGATACTGCGATGATATGACCTTTTCCGGAGATTTTGATCCGAAACCGGTAAAGTCCATGGTAGCAGGCGAATTGAGAAAACTGGGGCTTTTCCTCAATACCAAGAAAATGGTTGTTGCCGGTAAAGGACAGAAGCAGACCGTTACAGGTATCGTGGTGAATGAAAAAGCCAGCGTTCCAACAGGGTATAAGCGAAAACTGCGGCAGGAACTGTATTTCTGCATGAAATACGGGACTGATTCACACATGAATCATAATGAGATCAATATGGAGAAGGGGAACTACATTCTATCGTTGCTGGGCAGAGTGAACTATGCCTGTTCCATAGAAACCGATAACGAGGAATTGAAGAGCTATCGAGATTGGCTTTTGCTGGAAAGTCAAGAAACAAAACGATGATGCAGGAGATTAGAAATGAAGACCAATGATAGAAAGATTACAGATCTGATGATGACTGTCCACTCAGGAAAGACGCAGCTCCCTGATTTCCAAAGAGGTTGGGTGTGGGACGATAACAGAATTAAGGCCCTCATTGCAAGTATTACTAACGGGTACCCTGTTGGAGCAGCGATGTTCTTGGAATATGGAAACGATACTATCCGATTCAAGTATCGAGTAGTCGAAGGATCGCACTCGGACGGAGTTGTGCCTGATGAATTGATTCTCGATGGGCAACAGCGATTAACATCCATCTATACATCGTTGTTTGGAGAATCAGCAGTTAATACCCGGACGGAAAAAGGGCAGGACATTAAGCGGTTTTACTATATTGATATGGCAAAAGCGGTTGATAACTCAGTCGATCGAGTCGAGGCCATTCTTTCCGTTCCTGAATCGAGAAAGATAACATCTGATTTTGGCAGAAAGATAGACTTGGATGTTTCCACTCCTGATCTGGAGTATAAACAGAAGCTTTTTCCGCTAAATATAATATTGGAACCAAATAAGTATGCTAACTGGCAAATGGGATTCATGCAGTATTACAATTATGATCCAGCCGCATCTATGCTTTACAATGAGTTCCTTACCAAGGTTATTGTCCCAATTGGCCAGTATACAATTCCCGTTATTACTTTGGATAAGGATACCCCTAAAGAGGCTGTTTGCCAGGTGTTTGAAAATGTAAATACTGGGGGCGTCTCTCTTACAGTATTTGAGCTTGTAACAGCTGTATTCGCTATGGAAGACTTTGAGCTCCGCAAGGATTGGGAAGATCGGCAAAAAAAGTACTTTAGTGGTGATCTGCTTGCGATAACTTCAGCAACGGACTTCCTGACGGCGTGCACTCTCCTGTCATCATATAAAAAGGGCGGAACGGTGAGTTGCAAGAAGAGAGACGTTCTTAATCTAACGCTTTCAGAATACAGGGAGTATGCGAATGTTCTCTCGGAGGGCTTTGTTGAAGCGGAGAAGATCCTCCAGGAAGAGCGTATCTTCTCAAGCAAGGATCTTCCGTATACGACACAGCTTATTCCTTTGGCAGTTCTTTGCGCACTCCTTGCAGATAATAATCGCATCAAGGTGACCAGCATAAAGGACAAACTGAAGCAATGGTATTGGTGTGGAGTCTTTGGCGAAATGTATGGCGGCGCAAATGAAACCCGTTATGTGTATGATGTTGTTGATGTAATGGCATGGATTGATGATTCTGGCAACATACCAAGGACAATTCAAGAGTCGTATTTTAATCCGGGGAGATTACTATCATTGCAGACTCGCTTGAGTGCTGCCTACAAGGGCATTATGGCTCTGATACTGAAGAACCATTGTAAAGATTTCATCAGCGGCAGAGAAATGGACTTTTCCCTGTATAAGGCGGAGAGCATAGACATTCATCATATCTTCCCGAAGGATTATTGTGAAAAGCAGGGTTATCCAAAAGCTAAGTGGAACTCTGTAGTAAATAAAACTCCAATATCATATTCAACTAACCGCGAAATTGGAGGAATTGCTCCGAGTCAGTACCTAGCCCGGATTGAGAAGAAAGGCCAGGTATCTCCTGAGGTGCTAGATTCGTATCTACAAACTCATTTCATTGATGTTGCCAGCTGCCGCGCAGACGCATTCGATGAATACTTCATCAAAAGAGCAATAATAATCTTGGATGCAATTGAAAATGCAACTGGCAAGGCTGTTCCTGGAAGAGATAGTGAAGAAACAATACAAGCTTTTGGCGGGAATCTGAAACGTAATAGGTAAGCACAATGGATTGAGTTTAATCACACTTTATTAGCGAGGGAACACCTATGATGGAAGTGACGGCGGCAGTCATATGGCAGAAGGATAAGTTTCTGATCTGTCAGAGGCCGCGAGAAAAATACTGCGGACTACTTTGGGAGTTTCCAGGAGGAAAGGTTGAGCCTGGAGAAACGGCGGAGGAGTGCATCATCCGCGAGTGCCAAGAAGAACTGGGCGTCACACTGAAGGTGCACGGTGAGTTCTACGACACCGTGCAAGAGCACCCGGACCGCGTGGTGCATCTACACTTCTTCAACACAGAGATCGCATCCGGCGAGTTGACACCGCTGGAGCACAATGCCGTGGAATGGGTTACGCAGGCAGAAACGGCGAGATATGAGTTTTGCCCCGCAGATGCAAAGATGTTGCACGAGAATGAACTGCTG